>JAHJDK010000175.1 GCA_018812505.1 Nanobdellota archaeon
ATAATTAAGTATTGCTTTTTCTATTTTCTCATTTGATTTTTCATCTATAATAAAGTAACGCCTTTTATCTTTAGTTGACTTTTTTAATTTCAGCTGTTTTGGTTTAATTGGTTTTGTTTTCATAGTATTATTTAATTTTTTTAGTTTTTAGCTTTTTTGTTTTGCTTTTTTGATTTAGATTTTTTTATAGGCTTTTCTTGTTTTTGGAGGATTTGATTTTCTTCCTTTTTTGACCTTTTTTTAAATAAAAATGAAAGGATTATAAATATAAATAAAATGATTGGAACTAAAACTACAAATAAAACCTGTTTTGAAGGAAAATAATTATTACTTGTTAGTTCTTCACTTGTTTCATTTTGTATTTGATAAGTTCTTTCTGGTGATTCAGCAATATAATCAAGATTCTTTTCATTTATTTCTTTAATTGTTATTTTTGCATATGAGCCTGTAATTTCTATAACCTCTATTAAAAGGTCAAGATATTCAACTGAAGAGATATTTAATTTTTTAGATTCATTTTCACTTAAGATTATTGTTATTGGAGTACTTTCTATTGTTAGATTAATTGTTTTGTTTTTAATATCATTTAGTTTTATTGAGTGTTTTTCTTTTTTTGAGTTATTAAAATAAAGCACATTTCCTTTGTATAAATCTTTTGTATAACCAAGGGTTAATTTATCTAAACTTATTGGATTATTTATTGTTCCATTTGCAAAACTTTCTGTTGAACCAGTACTGCTTCCTCCACTATTACCTGAATCATCAGAATCATCTTCAGTAGTTATTACAAAAGTGTTTTCACTTGATAAATTAAAATTGTGTGCTGAGTCAGAGCAATTTATTTTCCATACATATGTTGCTGGTGTTAATGTTCTAGTTATATTATTTGTAATTGTATAATTTGTTAATACAGAAGACTGCACTAGAACGTTATTTAATATTAATGAACAATTAAGATTGCTATTATTGTCTGTTGCATTAAAATAAAATATTTTTGAAACTGAATTTGAAGTAACAGAGGTTGGAAGAGGTGTTGCAATAACTAAATTTGGACTGGTGGTGTCATAAGTGATTGTATAATTTTCTGTTGAGTCATTAATTGATTCATTATTTAAGGAAATGCAATTCCAGATATAATTTGTTTCAGTTTCTAATGTGTAATTAAAAATTGAAGAATTTAGTATTCCTGATATTTCTTTTGTTTCATTATATAAAAGATTCGTAGAGTTATAGATAAAAAACGTTACATTTGATAAACTTTTTCCTTCTACTGTTTGGCTAATGCAAGTAAAATTAGTATTGTTTGTATTAGTATAAGTGTTATTTGATGGAGAGCTTATTGTTGTTTTTGTTCCTGAAATAGTAAATGTAAAATTTAAAGCAGTATATGAATTATTATTTATATCATAAGCCTTTAGTGTCCATGATTATGTTTCAAGAAGAGTTAAACCTGTAATATTTATATTAAATTCACTAGATTGGCCTGAAAGTGATTGATATGTTGTGTTTACTATTGAAGTTGAATTAAATAAATAAAAGGTTATATTTTTTAATTGTAAATCTGTTAGATTTACTGTGAAGTTCTGAAAATTGTTTAATGTAAGAGAGTTATTCTCTGGATAGACAAGTGTTATATTTGGGCTTATTTCATCAAGAGAATAAATTGATGTTAAGAAGTCTATTCTTGGAAAAAGATATCCACTGTTTAAGGTATCATTAATTAATGTTGATGTTGAGTTTAGAGCAGACATAATTTGTGCATTTGTTAAATCTTTATTTGATTGCAAACTGTAAAATTGTTTGAGAATTGCGACAAGGCCAGCAACATGTGGAGCAGACATTGAAGTACCCCTCATTTCAGTTGTTCCTCCGCCTAATTGAGTCGAAGTAATATAATTTTCAGTTGGACTTCCACCAGGTGCTAAAACCTGAAATAAAGCACCTCTTTGATAAGCTATTAAATCTGAGTCACTAACTGAACCTACTGGAATTACTCCTTCAACACATGAAGGTGCTGCAATTCCTGTTTTACAAAGGGGTTCATTATAACTATTTGTTTGATCTCTGCAGTTTCCTGCTGAATTTACAACAGTTATATTATTTGAAATTGCTGTTTGGATTGCAGTTGTTAGTGCAGGGTCCCAACCATTACAATAAGTGTTATAAAATGTTCCATTTGCACCAAGACTTAGGCTTATTACCGTTATATTAAATATTGAAGCATTATTTGTGCACCATTCAATGCCTGATGCTAGTTTAGCAGTGTTTCCATTTCCTAAAGAATCAAGTGCTTTTATTGCAATTAGTTTTACATCTAGAGCTACACCTTTGTATGTTGAATGGTTTGAAGTAATTATACCTGCTATATGTGTTCCATGACCATTATCATCAATAGGGTTTGAATCACTATTATAAAAATCATATCCTCCTAAAACCTTGCAACTTGAAGAAGGATCATTGTTTCCATAACATCCTCCAAGATTTATATGATTATAATCTATTCCAGTATCAATTATGCAGACTGTCTGGTATAAACCTGTGAGATTCGTTGAATTCTGCTCTAAAAGCCATGAATCATCTGCATTTATCTGAGGAACACTATTATCAAGACTAATATGATAAACCGGATAAACAAAAACTATGCCTCCAATAAGCGAGTCTATTTGATCCCATGGAACAAAAGACGTTCCAGGAGCTATATTAAGCCTTCTTTTGATAAAGCTCTCTACAGTGTCTCCAAACAAAACACCAAAGCCGATTAAAAAGCCCAAAAGAAGCATGTTATAATCATTATAATTAACAAAACTCAGGTTTTGAAAAAAA
>JAHJDK010000176.1 GCA_018812505.1 Nanobdellota archaeon
ATTCAAATCCTTTCGCTTTCCATGTCGCCTCAAGATCACTCTTTTCATAAGGACCTATCATTACAACCTTTACTCCAGATCTCTCACATGCATTTGCTATAACAAGCGGATTTTTTACACTTCGTATTCCAACAACCAAAACAAATGGTTCTTTGCCTAATCCGTATCTTTTTCTAAACTCATTTCCTCCCTTAGGTTTGGAAAAGTAACTGTAATCCACAACTGAAGGTATCAGTGTAATCTTTTCTGGTTTTATGCCAGCTTCTATAAGTTGGCCTTTCCCGTATTCTGTTTGTGTTATAATTTTATCATATCTATTAAAGACTAACCTTCTCACAATCCGTGTCAAGTATCGAGCTCCTATTGTATCATTATGTGGTGAATATATGGATTTTTTTGCAAATAAACATGCTAACTCTGGAAGGGGAAAACCACGACCATGAACATGTATATTTTCTCTCCAAATACTTTTAAGTACATGTATTTTGGAGTTTCCTTTTACTGATATTATTTCTCCTTCTCCTGCATCCTTACCGAGGAGTATAAAATCCTCTTTTGGTGTCTGGGCGACTATTGGGTATGTCCATGTTATGTGTTTCATAGGATCACATATACAGGGGGTTGTCTTTTATACTTAAATCTTAATACCCCATTCTACATTTATGTTCATTTCACTGGATCTTATTTGGGAGTTCATTTTAATATAAAAGAGGCGTAAACAGTATTATGGTCATGAAGGATGAACTGATCAGAAGTAATACAATATTCATACTTAGTGGTATAATCGTAGGCGTCTTATCATTTGTTTTAAGTGTTTTTTTATCCAGAACGTTGCAACCGTTTGAATATGGACTTTATTCTTTTGCTTTAATTGTTGTTGCATTTTTCTTACCTTTTACTGATTTTGGAATTAATCAGGTGGTAGTCAGTTTTACTTCACATTATCTAGAAAAGAAACAATATGGTAAAATCAAGAATCTTTTAAAAATTGTCCTTAAATATAAGATGATCGTGACTATTGTTATTGCTTTTATTCTTATTACTTTCAGTGATTTTATAGCTATTTCAATCTTCAATAAGACTGGAGTTGGTTATATAATACTTCTTTCTGGAGTTTTAATTCTATTAGAATCTGTTCTGAATTTCTTTGTTAGCTTATTTGCAGGATTGAAAAGATTTAAGTTGTTATCTATAATCCGAGTGTTAGAAAAAGTTTTTAAATTTGGCTTTATAGTTGCTTTGGTTTTGGTTGGACTAAAAAGCACTGGAGCGCTTTTAGGTATTGTCATTGGTCTTGTAGTTTTGCTGTTTCTTTGTGGATTTATCATTAAAAGCAGATTTAAACATTTAATAAGCACCAGAGAAAGCTCAATAGAAAGAAGGAATGTATTTAATTTTAGTGTTTGGGTTTTCATGGGTTTTATTATTTCTAGTATATATGCAGTAACAGATTCGTTTCTCATTTCTATTTTAATGCCCGTTGAGAGTATAGGATTTTATAGGATAGGTATGGTACTTGTGTATGGTATTGTTTCACTTTTGCCCATTTCAGCTGTTTTGTTCCCCTATTTTTCTGGATCCCAAAACAAAAAAGAACTCTTCTCGATGTTTTTTAATTCAATGAGATACATACTTATTTTCATCCTTCCTCTAGGTTTTTTACTAGCTTCTCTTGCACATCCTATCATTCTATTCATTTATGGAAGCTCTTTCCTACCCGCCGTATCTGCCTTACAAATTTTGGGATTTGTCACAGTTCCTTTCATGTTAAGTGCGCTTCTGGTAAATTACTTTAATGGGATAAAGAAACCTAATATCCCAACAAAGATAATTGTTGCATCTTTTATTTTAAACGTCATATTGAATTACATTTTGATAATTCTATATGGATTGAGCGGCGCGGCAACTGCAACTTTAATAGCAAGTTTATTCCAATTCGCATTTTTGTTATTATTTGTTGATATTAAAGAAAGACTATTAAAATCTTCTATTTTTTGGAAACCCCTCTTCAGCTCTATAATAATTTATTTTTTAGCTTCCGTGTTTGTCATAAATAATATTTTCGAGTTGATTTTTTACGGACTGTTTTCTCTAGGGATCTATGTGATCATAATGTTTTTAATAAAGGGTATAACAAGACGTGATTTTGGGGTCATAAAACAAGCGCTTTCTATTATTGGTATTAATTAGCCACGAATTCTTTTTAG
>JAHJDK010000177.1 GCA_018812505.1 Nanobdellota archaeon
GGAACTCCATCTCTTAGGAAAGTGAATATTATTGGGTTGGCTTCTTTGATATTATCCCAGAAGTCTGTTAAGATATAAACCTGTATGTTCAACTTGTTCTCTATACCAGTCATTTTTCCAGCGTCTAAACCCATACCTATTATTATTGCTCTTAGTTTATCTTTGAGCTCTGCACGAGTCATCTTCTTGACATCTGTATCATCGATAACTATGAATACATCTATGTCTGATTGAGGAGTAGCTCTTCCCTGCACTAGCGAACCTGCAAGCACGTATGAAACAATGTACTTCTCAAATTTCTTCAGAACCATTGTTTTATGGACTTCTGCAATCTTGATAGCTGCAAGCATTCCTTTGTCATAAACAGGTGCAGCCATTGCTATCATTTGTAACAAGTCATATTTGGCATCGTAGCATGATTGCCATAACTCAGTTAGTATGACTACTTCTGGTGCTAAGTTCTTATCAATTTCACCAGCCATCTTTGTTATGATGCTTGAAAGTTTTTCCTTCAGCTCTTCTTTAGGCATTTTAGTGCTGTCAGAATCATCCACTAGCACAAGAACGTTTATCTTTTCCTTGTTATCCTCTTCTTTTGAAGGTGGCAATAATGCAATACCCATAACATAATCTTCAAATTTTCCTAGAATATTTTCCTTTAGCTTTTCAAGTTTTGACTTGATTGCTTCAAGCTTTTTCTTTGTCTCATCAGGTATGTCTTGCGGTAGGTTATCAAGTGCGTCTTTTTTCTTTTTATTAGCCAAAAATATCACCTTATATATTGATACTCTTAATATTACTGGTTGGTTTATAAAATTTATGATTAGAGAAAAAAGATAAATCGAAAGTTTTATTAATGTGTTAACCCTCAAATGAATAATAAAAATTAATGGTGATATATGATGGCCGCTAAGAAAAAAGAATTGCATAAAGCAGTTACTATTGATGATTATATGTCTGATTATTTTGGAGATTTAGATGAGGCTTTTAAGCATTACGATGCACACATGGATGAGAAAGTACAAGCCAACCTTCGTGCAAATGTGTTTTTGCCTGCGCAACAAGAGATGTACAACACCATAAGTTCAGAGCTTAAAAAAGAATTCAAAGATGATGATGCATCTATCTATGGCAAGAAAAAAGAATTAAAATCTATAGCAGTTAAAGGATTGTTAAAATTCTTTGAAAAAGCAGGTTATAAAGGAATAGAAGAAAAGATTAAAGACCTTGAAGCGGATGATCAATATGAGCGTCTAATATCACTTTATGATTCACAAGAGCTTAATCATCAAGGAAGGGATGATTTGAAAAATGGCCTCTACAGCATAAGACTGTTAATAGACGGACATGCAAAAGATAAGAAGGCCACAGTATTAACACTAAAGGATGCTTTAGGATCACAGATGGTTCTTCACACTAACAGATTGCAGTCAAATTATACTTTCAAGAGATCACATGAAAAGCTTGGCAAGTATGAGAGCAGGCCTGATTTAGTTGGTGATTACTTAAAAGGTAAATTCAAGGAAAGAGGAAGCATAGATATATCTGATAAGAATAAGTTCCAAACACACAAATATGAAACCTTGATAGATATGAGAAACAAATTCATAAAAGGAGAAAAATTAGATGAACATTATGGTATAGAGTATACCGCTCCAAAGCCTAAGAAATAATTTTTTCTTTTATTCATTCAAATTCTGGTTTCAGTAATTCTCGTTTTGAAACAGAGTATTTTTCGTAGGCATCCATTTGTGCGAGGTCTTCCATTGCTGACACTGAGAAAGGATCTAACCCGACGACGTGGAAGTTCATTTTTTCATACTCGTAATCGTCCAATGTTATTTCAAAAGTGTTATCTGTGTCAAAGTGCAATCCTCCTTCTAGGAATGACTCATTGATTATCGTCTCTGGAAAGTCACCTTCTGCTGCTAGAATTATATTTTCAGGACTTTTTCCAGGTCCTAGTTCACGCATCAATATAGCTTCCACTGTGTAAATTCCAGGTACTAATGAAATATTATCAGAGTTCAACCCTTCCACAGAAACGTACTGTATGTATTCTTCTTCACCTTCTCCAATGACTTTTTCAAATAATATAAGAAGAGTCTCACTATCATCCAATGCAGAGTAGCTCTCCATTAAATTCCATTCTCCTTGCAGCTTTTGAAGTAAATGTTTCTTGACAGATATTTTAAAGCTTTTTTCAGGAATCATCTCTATATCTACATTTCCTTCCACATCCAGATTTGTCGAGAATGAAACATAAGAAGGCATGTATCCTTCTTTTGAAGCAAAAAAGTATCCTCCAAGACATATTGGTAGTTTAGTTGTTAGTGAAGCATCATTGGTTGTAGTTGTCGATTCTCCCAAAAGACAGGTTTCTTCAAAGCAGTGGTATGACAAAATAACATCTTTAACAGGTTTTTCGGATAAAACATCTTTGGTGTTTATCGTTATGTCTCCAGAATTCCTCTGCTCCAAACCACAAAAGTCTATCATCACTTCATCCTCTTGTTCTATCTCGAATTGTAGAGGCAAACTTGAGATTGGATGATTGTTTCTGAGATTAGTCTCTAATCCAAACTGTAAGGTGAATCCCTCACCTTTGAAAGCTTGTTCATCCTCCAACACAACCATGACAGGGTATGATACATCATAAGCAAAGTCAAAGAGGCTTATTCCTAAGCTGAAGCGTGAAGTCCTCCAGCCTAATACTTCAGGTCTGATTACCTGACTTCCAGGTTTGACTTTCAAGTATATAGGCCACCATCCAAGGTAAACAAAATTTGTTTTGAACTGATTAATCATTAATGGATCAGCAACTTCTGGATCTAAAGATATTATTCTCATATTATAAGTAGCATCTATGTATGGATCGCCGGTTTCAAAGATTGCAGAGTTTCTTGAAAACAACAATTGCAAAGTTGGTATGTTCATCATCAGCTGGTTTTCCAATTCAGATTTTACATCTGGTAAAAGCCAATAATCTGAACCTTTAAGATTTATCTGCGGCAAGCCTCTCATAGGAGGTATTTTCTTGTCAGAACCCATTGATCCTAAAGCTATAACCTCTCTGGTGAACATCTCCAAGAATTTTGTGTTATTGCTGGATTCATAGTTAACTATTTGTGTGGCTAACTCATACATTTGTTTCAGTTTCACGTCCAGCTCTGCTGTGAATTTAGAGATAGTAACTAATTGGTCATCTTGTTTTATGGTGAGACTATTATCCAAAGTTATGACTATTGATTCATCACCTATAATTATTATAACATCAACTTTTTCTGACCGTTCTATATCCAGTCCTTGTTCCTTAAAATCTTCAAAATCTTTCAAACAGTTGTTTATATTATTGGCAACATACCTTCTCAATTGTGATTCTATTGAATTCACGCTGTTTCCTGAAAGCATTGGTTGTTTACTCTCAAAATCACAGTTTGTCACGCAAGAATCAGCAGAACTCATGTAATACCAGTAAGGAATTAAAAGATTTGTCTGAGGCGCGAACTCAAAGCCATTGCCTTTAGTCGGGAATCCTGGAACAGCCATGACACCTGATTGTAGTGGGTTAACATAGCCGCCCTTTTCTCCAATAATCATTAATCCTTCTTTTGCAATCTCATAAACACATGTATCAACAAATTTTTTCACATGTCCAAATTCTTGAGGTGTTAGTTCATCAACTTCCTGTTGTCCTTGGTCATCTATCGCTTGGGATCTCATGTATAAGAATCCTCCAGCAACTATTAACAACACTATTCCTAATATTACAAAAATAGTTATTTGACCTCTTTTTTGTTTGCTAATCATTTTAACTTATCAAAGTTATTTTCTGGCATAACTTATTACCTTCTAACGAGTAAAAATCAAAGTATTCATATATATTATCATTCAGGAACACCATGCAAACCTGGTTGTATTCTTCTTCAAAATGAAACGTTTGTGTTCCTGAAGTCCAAGGAGTTCCTACTTCCATTATTTTCGGCTTCTCATCTTCAAGGATTGACTTTGAATAACCATTGTTATCATATAACCTAACATCAACTTTTAAGCCAGATTTCTTCTGCGACAACAAGTACCATTCAATAAAATAATACTTGTAGGACGTGCCATTCGGAACAGTGTAATCAGTTGACTTGTAAGCTTTCACATAACTTCCACCTCTCATAGCAGCAGTAGGATCTTTGGAAGTTGAAATCATTATAGTCCTTTGAGAATCACCTTTGTTTATCCAGTGCAGGCAGATGTTACGCTCCCAATTGTCAGCATCAAAAGTTCTTCCTAAAACAGTCTCAGAATAAATCTTGTTAAGACCTTTGGCTAAAGCAGAATTGGACTTGACACCAAACAATGAGCCAACAGTAGCTATAGCATCACCAATTGTCCAAAAGCTTCCAGAAGTTCTCCTTAAAGTGTTATAAATTGAATCTTTATCTGCCCAAGCTTTATCCGGATCAGGATCTCCAAAATACGTATCAAACTTTTTAGGGTCAGACAACTGGTCCCAAAACAATCTTAAGGAAGATTTTTCCTCCAATTTTATAGGATTTTTTATCATATATTCTGTAAAAACATTTTGTGAAGGTTCAATTAAACGTGGTTTAGGAGCATTGAAGTTTTGAGGACTACTATCAAGCTTTATTTCAGAAATAGGAAAATTAGAGTACGCAAAAACACTAGTAATTAATAACAGTAAAAATACCAAAAACATCACAATAATTCCAAACATTTTTTTCTTAACCATTTTTCATGCTCTCAAATTTTTGTTTTATAGTATCTGATGATTTTGAAATAGGACCTATAACTTGCTTAACATTGTTAATCACATAAGGCAAATCTTTAGCAACTATAGATATTAACTCTGCAGATGAAACTGTTACAACACAAAAAGAGTGTGAAGTTATAGATGGAATGAACCTGCAAGCAACAACAGGTGCAAGACCTATTAATGAGTATGGATTTTTCAACACATTCTTAATTTTTGACAATCCTCGCTTGACAGCTGTGTAAGCAGGAAATATATTAAAAATCTGACCTGCCCAAAAAGTGCAGGTAGATATTGCTTGAGTTTCCTGACAGGTACTGGCAGGGATGTAAGATGTATAACCATCCATCAAACATTCAGCATAAGAAAGTTCAATATTCCTCAATTTTACAAGGTGTTGATTAACAGCAGGTAAACAACCCATAGCAACTGCCCAAACAATACTATCATAAGGATCAGGACCACATTTAAGAGTTCCATCTTTATTATAACCTTTTCCTCCACCAGAAAACTCTATAACATCAGACACAACTTTTAATTCACACATAGAATCACCAAGTTCTACTAATCCACCAAAAACCTTCTCTGTTAAAGAACCATCACAAGTAGCTAATGAACAAGAAACAGTTCCAAAAGTCTTCAAAAATGATTCACTAGCTTCAGAACTTGCTTGTGAACTTTGCTTAGCAGCTTCACCTTTAGTTCTATCAACCTCAAAGTAAGAACTCATACTCTGATAAATCTTATTAAAACCTAAAGTCATTTGCATGCTTCTCGTAACTGTTCCACAAGCACTTTCATAATACTTAACTAACCCTGAGAATGTCTCCCAGCCCTCACTTAAAGTCCAATGACCTAGCAAGTCTTCTAGTTCTGCTTCTATCATGTCTTTGGCGTTGCCGGCTTCTTCTAGCTCAATTGTCAAAGTTATGTTTTCAACTTCATAATTCGTGTGGTAGTATTGTCCTTTCCTTGAGCGTATCTTCAACACACATTCATAATTAAATATTCCTGGCTCATAAGTTCTGGCAGCAATTGTGCCAACTATGAAAGGATTCTTTGTACCTCTAAACGCATTGAATAATTTGAAATCTGCTTCGTTAAATAATGAAACATTCTGCTTTTTAACACATTTCTCTGGCACAAATTCCAATATCTCCAAGTCCTGAAATTTTGGTATTAGAGGAATACTGTAATAAATATTCACATCAGAGGTTGTGTGCCTGACAACATCGACATTCAAGAGATTAGGCATGCCTCGAACATTGCCAACAGTCCATTCATCAATTTCCATTTCTTCATCCAAACCCCAAACCTCTTTTTCAACATTAAATCTGTGAATATTACCTGCAGTATCTCTTACTGACAAATCAGCTTTTCCCATGAATGGACCATCTCCTGAGACAGTTGATCTTATTTCACAAAGCCATAAATTGCCTTTTTTTGAACAAGTGCCCTGTTCTATCCCTCCGCCAAAACCTGAGAAGTTTCCTTCAACACTTACTTCACCGAGATTTTCAGAAACATTCATAGTTATAACAACTGTATCTCCAAGTTTAATGTACTCTTTACTCTTACCTTCACTCTCACCACCAATTAATACGCTTTCAACAACAGGCGCATCACTATCGCACAACAGGTCATTCCTAAAATTATTGGAAACTAAGTTGTAAGCGTCATCCATTGTTTCCAAAGGTCTTATTTCTAAAGGAATCATCTGGCCTGATTGACAGGAAACCTTTCCATATCCATAACAATTCAATCCTTCACAAACATAAGCAAATCTTTTTTTATCGTTAAGAGAATAACTAATTATCTTCTTGTCAAAAGTTGCTTTTTCATCAGCAAAACTTATTAGTATCTTTGTTGAAATGTCGGATGCTATGAAGCAAGTTTGATTCAAGCAATTCTCTGTGCCCATAAAAGTGACGTTTGGAGCGGTATTGTCAATATCAAATGTATAAGCTTCCTCAACGACAACACTGGTTGTTTCATTATGCAAAGTTATAGGAATTAAAACAGTATCAGAAGGCAATAGCAAGATAATTTTTCTTATATAACAAACAAAAGTGTCATTCAGTCTTTCACAATCACTTGCAAGCAAACTAGAGCTTTCATAATTCAACTGTTGAACTATGGTATAATCCCTGTTTAAACCTGAGATGTCTGCTTCCAACCACTGGAAATCATCTCCAGAAATAACCATTTTTAAATCAATATTAGGTATTCGACCCATAGAAACAGTTGTTAAAGGTCTGCCGTGACTCTGAAACTCCAAGAATTCAAGTTCAGTAATTTCTAGAGCACTAGCAAAAGGAATTAATAGAAGCAATAACAATAAGCAAGTTCTCTTCATTCAACCAAACCTCTTTAAGAAATATTATCGAGGTTATGCTATATATAGTTTTCTATTATAATATTTACTTTTTTATTATTTTACCTTCCCTTCAATTTTCTTGTCAACTTTCACTATTTCAGAACTTGTTTTCAATGGCTTTCCATCATAGTATGCGTTGCCATTCTTAGCTTTTATTTCTATTTCCAAGAATTCTTTGAATGTTATCTCTTTGTCGTTTGGCTTAGCACCTTCTACTAAAACCTGTTCTCCTGGCTTTGCTTTGTCAACAGTCAACAAGCCAACTTCTCCTTTGTTGTTTGTAGCTGCCAATAGCATGCCTTCTGACTTTTCTCCGCGAAGCTTTGCAGGTTCCAAATTATTTACAATTACTATTTTTTTCCCTTTTAGTTCATCAATCTTATAGTGCTCTCTAATGCCTGCTACTAACTGCTTTTTCTCACCAACATCTATTTGCAAAACGTATAGCTTGTCAGCGTCAGGGTGTGGTTTTACTTTCAGAATCTCTGCAACTTTAAGATTCAATTTTGAAAACTTATTATCAGAATCCTTCAACCTTATAGGTTCAATCTTCTGATATATTATCTTTGCTTTTCCTGCTTTATGTTTTCCAAGTGCAAAGTTTAAATCCTTAAAAGACAAATCTTTCAAATTAAGCTGCTTCTCAACTTGTGAAGAGTAAACAGGCATTATTGGTTTCAATAATATAATCAGATTCTTTACCAGGTTTGTGCAAACAGATAATACCTCATGAGCCTTCTGTCTATCTTTATTGACCAACACCCAAGGCTCATTTTCTTGGAAATACCTGTTGCCTTCTGAACTCAGATATAATATGTTATTAACAACTTTTCTTAACTCATAATCCTCATATAATTTAGTTGTTTCTTCCATCTTCAAAAGTAAATCTTTTGTAAAAGCATCACTCTTCACAGGCACAACATCTCCATTGAATTGTCTGTTAAGAAAAGACATTGTTCTGTAAACAAAGTTTGCTATATTTGAAACTAACTCAGTATTCACTCTGCTTGTAAAATCATCCAAATCAAGGTCTAAATCAGTCATGGTCCTTGAAAGATTTGCAGCGTAGTAATACCTCAAAAACTCTGGATTAGCCAATTCCAAGAATTCTTTCGCTGTCAAAAAAGTACCTCTGGACTTAGACATTTTTTCCTTATTAACTGTTAAAAAACCATGAACTAAAACGTTTTCAGGCAGCGCAAAACCTGAATGCATTAGGACTGCAGGCCAGAACAATAGATGAAAATATATGATGTCTTTTCCTATTATATGAATTATTCTTGAATCATTCCAATAAGTTTCTGCTTTTTTCAGATTGCCTTTAAAATAATTTGTCAAACTAGATATGTATCCAATAGGCGCGTCCAACCACACATAATAATACTTGTTCTTGCTGCCTGGAATTTTGAACCCAAAGTAAGGACCATCCCTTGAAATACACCAATCATCCAAACCCTCATCTATCCAATGCAATATCTGATTAACAACCTCTTTCTGCAAATTCTTGTTGCTGGTAAGCCATTTTCTTAGCTCTTTTGAAGTTTTGCTGAGTTTGAAAAAATAGTGTTTTGACTTTTTTCTCACAGGCTTGCTGTGACAGATTGAACAGTAAGGATTCACCAACTCAACTGTGGTGTATGCAGAGTTGCACTTTTCACAAACATCTCCATACTGGTCTTCTGCACTGCATTTTGGACAACTACCTTTTACATACCTGTCTGGTAAGAATCTTTTGCAGTTCTCACAATAAGTCAGTTCAATCTCTTTTTCATAAATCCAATCTTTTTTCTTCAATCTTTCAAATATTAAATCTGAGAAGTGCTTGTTTTCCTTGCTATTAGTGCTGTAGTAAGAATCAAATTTTATATGAAATTTTGAAAAGTCTTCCTGATGCTCCTTGTTAAATTTAGCAATTAATTCTTCAGGTTTTATGCCTAACTGCGAAGCTTTTATCTCTATAGGAGCTCCATGTGTGTCATCTGCGCAGCAATAAACGACTTTCTTGCCTGCTAATTTCAGAGCTCTGACTATCACATCAGTCTGTATATACTCTACCAAGTGTCCGATGTGGATGCTGCCATTTGCATAAGGCAATGCACTCGTCACAACGATGTTTTTTTTATCCATGACAACTGTTGAGATAAGAATTATATTTAAAGATTGTTGTTTAAAACTCAAAATCAGACTTTCTTGTAAATAACTAATATTTTATCATCATTCTTTACTTCATAGATGTCAATCCCTTGATTTATAGGGTCGTCATTAACATAGTAAACCCATGAAAACTCATCATTTGCACATATGTTATCTATACATGTAAGATATTCTGTGTATATTGTTTTCTTGGTTTCAACATCACATTTTGTTTTAACTACATCCAGCAAAGTGGCTTGTTTAAAACCAAACCTAGAACTTTCATTCTTGCCAAGAACGCTAACAGTTAAAGTTACTTCTCCTTCATTTATTTGTTCCTGACAGCTTAGAAGACTTAAGCTTAGTAATAAGCTCATTACAAATAGTTTTTTCATTAAATTCTCCTTTCTCATGTACTAGTTTCCTCGCTTTAGGCAAGCCTATTGAAAACAATAAGTTGCTCACCAAATGTATGATTGTAAATGGGAGTGCAGTTAAAAAAACCATGAAACCAACAGGGAATATAAACATTGAGCTTACATTTAATATCAACTCAAAAACGATTGTTGCAACAACTGCTATGATTGCTGCAGAGACATATCCTGATTTATCTTTCAAAAAACCACCCATGTAACCAGCCATTCCAAAGCCAAGTGCTTGAAACAAAGTCCAAGGGCCATGCCCTCCAAACACAAAAAAATTGCTGGTAATCAAAGCACCTGCACCAACCAGGAATCCTTTCTTTCTGCCAAAAAGCCATCCTGCAAGCAAAGCAAAAAAAGTTATTGGTTCAGCGCTTGGAATTGATTGCATAGGTATCCTTAACAACCCCGCACCAAGTATAAAAGATGCCAGAATCAGAATTTCTCTCAACTTCAAAACACTTAGTTGTTTCTGCAAAGCATGAAGCGCAACTTTCTGCTTCACATCCTGTTTTTCTTCTTGTTTCGAAACTGTTTCTTGCTTCTGTTCTTCCTTTTTCTTTTGTTTAAATTTCAGTTTTAGTTTCTGACTCATTTTACAATTAAAAATATTAATAAA
>JAHJDK010000178.1 GCA_018812505.1 Nanobdellota archaeon
TGAAAAGCCTTGGTGGAGCTTCTTAGCAAAAGAATAAATTTATTTTTTCTTTTTAATTTTATAATTCATTAATATTTATTTTGGTCATGTCAATCTCAAGCAATTTTTTTGGTGGAAAGTTAAAAAAGGCATAAAAAAAAGTAAGTAGAGTATGAAACGTTGCGGTCCGGTCTAGTCAAAAACTTCTTTTTTGGAGTCCGTTCCTAGCTAAAAAAACGCTGCGGCCCGGACTTTCACAGAAAGCATCGATGTTTCATCCAACAGGTGTACTCGACAAAGTCGATGTACGCCCAAGGGTCGACGAACGATACCGTCGTTTTGAACCGGGAATGCCAAAGGCACTGGCTATTTTGGAAAAAGCATGGCTTTTGATCACTCAAGGCCAGCGGAGTACCAGATTGTCCCACCGCAGCAACTTGTTAAAAAAAATTATTATTTGTTTATATAATTATCGCAAAAGATAACTAAAAACTTGTTCTGTAATTTTTCCGGAAATCCGTTGTACAATCTGCCACTACACATCTTTTTATAAGAAAAGCTATAGAAAAAAGTATGCACAAAAGTTATTTGATAATAGCTAAAACAAGTTTAGCAGGCGCTGTTGTAGGTTTTGCAGGCAAAACATTGTACAATAATGCTATTAATTTATCAGAACTATCAAGAAAAATTGTTGCTGAAACAATCACAACAACTGATTCAATAGATAGTTTCATCAATCAAGAAGTACTGCCAAAAACAGGTATCATAGGTAAAACAGCTTATAAATTTGAAGATTGGAAAGCAAAACAATATCATAAGGCAGTAAAACAGAGAGATTCAATCAATCAATACATTGAAGTTCAAGCAAAAACAGTTAATGAATCCTATTTTGAAACCAACAATAAACATAATTTTACAGGAGATTTAATCCTGACAACTTCAATAATTCTAGGTCTGGGAATAGGGTATATTAAATCTAAGATTCAACAAAATAGATTGGAGGGAAAAAAAGATGATAGTGAACAAATGCTCATTGAAAAAACCAGTAGCATGCCATGAAAATGACTCAATAATTGAGGTAAGCAAAATGCTCAGGGACAACAAGATAAGAAACATAGTTATTGTCAATGATAAGAACGAGCCAACAGGAGTCATATCAAGTATAGATATAGTTAACAATATCATAGCAGAAGGCAGAAATTATCGTATGCTTAACGCGAAAGAAGTTATGAACTCACCTGCATTATATGTTTTTGACGGAGACCAAGTTGAAGACGCATATTTCTTCATGCTCAGAAAAAACACTTATTCATGCCCAGTAGTTGATAATAACAAGAAATTCAAAGGGGTGCTTTCATTCACAGAAGCTATAAAGCATCTGACGAAAAAGGTGAATTAAAATGTCACTCAAAAAAGTTGCAAAATGGATTGTGCCAATTGACACAAAAACACCATCAGGTGAAAAGCTTGAAGCGCTTGTTGAAAAAGTAATTAGCGAAAATAAAGAGGTAAGACAAGTCTTTAAGACATCTATTGAAAAAAATGACTATTTGAGAACAAATCTAAAATACTCTATTCAAGATTCATATGAATATCATAAGAATCTTAGAAGATTCTCACAATACATTGATACAATTGATAAAACATTAGTGCCAATAGACATAGTTGCAGACACAGTTAGCGCAATCGCTTATCCTATAGGCGTAGGAGTCTCATGGCTTAAAGAGATGGTTGAACTAGGACCAAAGATAGCGTACCTCGCATACTACACTGCAAAAACAAAAGATTTTGTGGGCGCAATGGGAAGCCTGTTGTATGAAGGAATCTCATCAATTATGCCTGGAAGTTTACTGGATTTAACAAATAAATATACAAAACAAGCAGATAAGTACGTCTTAAAAAGAGCTGCAAATGACTTCCTAGTAAACATAGGTGTTAAAGAGCAAGAACCAATGTTTAATAAAGTTCCAGCTTTCGCTTTGAAACCAGCATAAAAAAATAGTTTTCTTAGAGTTTAAAACAATTGGGGTGGAAGAGGTGAACAATGAAAAAAATAGTTTTAACCACAATTGTAAGCGGATTGCTAATGTATAATTGCAATGTTAACAACACACAAAACATAGAATATAACATACAACAAAACATGCAGCCACCAACACAAGTAAGCCAAGCAGATACAACAAATAAAACAGAATATATAGCTGAAAGAACTAACGATACATTTGCAAAAATAGATTACCTAATTCAAAATCAAGCAGTTGAAAAAACTGGGGTAATAGGGAAAAAGCTTTACGAGTTTGAAAAAAGAAAATCAGAATTTTACAATAAAATATTAGGCCAATAATAATTGGTGTGGTTGGATGTACAACGCAGTTTTATATAACAAAGAAGCTAAATAAAGATTAAATCTTATCAAACAAAATGAGATTATATTGAGGTAGCGGTAGCTATAACCTCAAAGGAGGAAAAGAAAAATGGGATTTATCGGAAAAACACTATACACAGTTGTTGTGGCTGGAGGAATGTTTGTTGCAGGAATGTATTTTGGCAATAAGATGAGCAATGATTCAGACTACAGTATACATAGAACAAAACAAGCAGTAACCTTGGAAGCAGAGAATGTGAATAAAACATATCCAATAACAATGGTTGGAGATGAGATATACCTTGGAAGCGCAATGCACAACCTACAGGGAATCACCGCATTAGGAATGATAAAAGACAAAGAAATCAATAACCTTGGCGGAGAAACAATAGATGGAAAAGTTGATCCAAAAGAATTGATGAACGTAGTTGAACAAATAGGAGATAAGGTAGTGAATGCATACAAGGATGTCAAAGAAAAAGTTATGAAATAAACTGAAGAAAGAGTGTTAGGAGGCATAAAATGACTGAATTTGAAATAAACGAAAAAGATTTAGAAAATAAAGTATCTCAAGAAGAATTAAGCGACCCTGCCAAGAGGCAAGCACAAATTGACGAAATAAGAAATAAGCAAATTGAAATGCTGAAAGAGATAGAGACTATTGAAAGCAAATACACAGGAAGTCAGGAATCTGTTACAAACTTATGGGATTCTGCAGTAAAAGACATAGTTCAATGCTATATTTTTAGAGATGAAATGAGTGCTTTAAAAAGAAAAGTATACAATACCTTGGAATCTTTAGGAATAGAAATGTATTCGCAGAAAGCCAATAAATATCTGAATTCGGCACAGTATAAAGCTAAGAAGATACTGCAAAAGATGGATTTTCTCGATGATAAGATTAACAAAGAAAACGGCAATAAAGGAATATCTGTCAAACTTAAACAAGAACAAGAAATTGCAACAGCAACTGCCAACTTCTTAGTTCAAACAAAAAAAGCTATCAGAGCATACAATACAGAGATAGTGCTTAAGAAAGGTGAATTAAAAAAGATTGATGAAGATGTTTCGAAGAATCCTGAAGAAGACTATTCCGCTGAAAAAACATATTTGATGGATGAAATAAACAAGCTTCAAACCCAAAAGAAAGGGGCGGAAGCAGATTTGCAAGAGTTAACTCGAAAATTAAATATGTACGACGTGAAAATAAAAACCAAGAGTGGAATTGAAAAAGCATTAAACCTAGTTTACACCCATGGAATAATAGCTTATGCAGATTTGGAATCAGAGATAGAGATTACAAAAGAGTTTATCAGCGAACAGAAATTCTACAAAGGAATAGGAAAAACTATTGCAGAAATAGGCGATATAAGAGATATGACAGGAATACTCATCAAGATGGAGAACACTCTTGGAAAAGGATTTGCAGATATGACATCTATTGTTGAAAATCAATTAGAACAACAAGGATTAGAAATTAACGAGAGACCATACTTAAAAGACATAGATGTGAAAAGCAATAACACACAGCAAGTTCTTAGCGCCAGAGCAGAGTCACAAATTGCTGAGTATGCAACAGTTCCTTTTGATTAATTTTTTTTTCTTTTTTTAATTATAAAACAAGGTGTGCAACATGAAAACAATAACATTAGATGATAAACTATTAGAGGCAATGGCCTCTATTACGAAAGAGGATATGAAACCATTAATCTCAAATATAGAGATAAACCTAACTGAAAAATTTAACAGAACTGCAGCAAGTTTTGAAGCTAGCGACCTTGCAAAAAAAACAATCAGCGTATACGGAGGAATCTATAATTCCTTAAGAACAGTTCTTTCAAATAAAAAATTAAATCCAGCTATTGAAGCTAATGACTTCTCAAGGTTATACATGAATTACATAGCCAGCGAAGGAACTATCCAACTATTAAAAAATGGTTCTGAAACAACATTGACAAGAACCAATAATCAGAGAAGACCTGTTAATTTCAACATTCAAACCAACAAAACAGATCAAGCAGCTCTCAATGATGTTATGAAACACTTCTACAGCACAGTTCTGGCAGTTAACTCTCCTGAAAACCTGAAAAACAATATGACATCATATTTTGAGCTTTTAAAAAGTTACATCGTTGAAAAAATGAAGCTAGAGTCATACAAAAACTGCTTTGATAGCTTTAAAGATACAATTGTTATTGGAAAAAATTTCAAAGTTGAAGGAATAAAAAATCCTATTATCAAACAAAAAGAACAGACACTATTAAATGAAGCAAACCAATATTCTAAGGGCTTAGAAGAATTTATTGTAAAACCAGTTAGCAGAGAAGAGATTATTGGCAACCAATCAGGCATTGACATTATAGAAACTGAGATACCATGCTTACTGCATTATGACTCTATTGAGAAAAAAAATCTTTTTGAGTTTCAGCAATACATATTGTTTGCAGGAAATAAAGGAACTGGCAAAACAATGATGGCCAGATACGGAATAACCTTAGCCAAAGATATGGCTGAAAAAGTGGATATTTCACTAGCAGTTGTTAAGTTAGACTTTGAAGACAGATGGCAATACGGACCTTTGGAAAACCTGCGAAAACAACTTAAGGAAATATCACAAGGCAACAGACCTTACTTAGTATTTATTGATGAAATGGATACAAAAATACCAACCAGAAGCAATGGAGAAAATGGTTATAGAAAAGATATAATTGGTGAATTCTTAAGATTCAGAGGAGGAGACTACATTAATAACGGAAATTATTTGATTATAGGAACAACCAATGAGCCCAATAAAATAGACCAAGCTATAACAAGCGTTTTTCAGATAGAAGAACTACAAGGTCCAAAAACTAAGGAAGAAAAAACCAAGGTTCTATATAACAACCTAAAAGAAGGCATTAATCAAGGATATGTTCAGATAAGTGATTGGAAGAATATTGGTGAGGCACTCGAAGAATATAATTTGACTGGTGTAAACATAGTAAATATAGCTCGTAATTCCAAGCAAAAATTCAGAGCCATAGCTTCAAAAATATCTTTCTCATGAACTGCCACACAAAAAGAAATCATGATTGCAAAAGTGCTGAAAAATAATGGTGCTGACTATATGACAAGAGAAAAAGATGTGATGCAATCAATACTAAATGAAGTCAGGAAAGAAGTCATAGCAACACAATCATACATTTCAGAGGCAACAAAATGAAATTAAATGTTTTAAACAAAGATTTTTTTCAGACGGAATCAGGTAGAAGAATTGGTAAAAAATATTTTGGTCATAATTTTGATGAAAAAAAAGAGGCTGAATCAGTATTCAAAATTAATAAACAAAACATTGATAGAACCATCAGCCAAACAGAAAATGATACTTCTGCAGTACAATTGATTGAACCTGATTTCAAAAATATATTCCAAGAATCTAAAGAAGTGCTTACAGGAAACATTCGTAAGACTAACAATACCCTAACTCTGCACGACCTTGTAAAGCACTACAAGAACAAAGAGATTGTAGGCGAGGAGAGCCTTGTTTGTGCGATGACCCTTGCAGCAATCAACAACTCATCATTCGGTGTTGAAGGATTTAGTGGTTCAGGAAAAACTTACATAGTTGACAAACTAATAGAGTTGCTGCCTGATGTTTATAAAATACAACAATCCAGTGAGTTGGCAATATTCAACATTGCAGAAAAGATAAACGGCAGCAAATACATCTACATACCTGAACTTCAAAAAGCAATGCAAAACAGAAAATCACCGATAATAGAAGTCATCAAGGACTTAACAGAAGGTAAGGATTCAAACAGAATAGTCACCCGCAGAAAAGGATCCGGTGTGAAAGAATTTTCAATCAAAAGCGGAGTTACAATCATATACACATTAGCGGTTGAAAACTATTTTAAGAAAGATGAGGAATCCTCCAGAAGACTCATCAGATTGAGAACTGACGCTTCTGAAACTCACTTAGAGGAAATTCATGAATATAAAGCCAAGAAAAGATACTCTATTAGAGAGAGCGAAGAAAACAAAAAAGCATTAGAAAATAAAGTAAAGGAACATCTAAGAGAATGTATTGAGATGGATGATGTTAGATTAATCGATCCTTTTTCTAATCAGATAATGAATATGATTCCTAAAACCCAAAAATCAGTTGGTTACATAGATCACTACTACTCATTATTAGATGGATCTGCAAAATTCAACTTTAACAATCGAAAAAAGGCGAATATTGATGGAAAAACATATTTATTGGTTAATTTAGAGGATCATTACAATGTTTATCAGATTTATTTTAAAGAGTTTATACAAACATTGAAGGATCTTGAGAATGAAGATGAAAACCTGACAACAGAGTATGCATCTATACAAGAACCAGAATGGGTTTCATTCTTTTGCAGCGGCGATAATATCCTAAGAGAAAGCAGTCAACTTGAACAGCTCAGATTAAAAATTCCAAGCATAGTTGATGAATGGTATAATAGTCAAGTTTGCAATGGTATTTTAGAGATAAGCACTTATTATGAACAAGATAAAATAATGATTCCTTTGAAACAAAATGAAGCTTGAAAATGATTTATGGAGTGAAATAAAGGAAAACTATTTTCCAGGATTATCAAAAAGTTCTAAAGAGCTAAATATCAGCTTAAAAAAACTCTACAGTTTGGATTTAAAAAATGATTTTGACACTCTTGAACAAGTGATTGCCGGAGAAGATATATCTTTAAAGCAGTTAAACAACATAAGTGAAGATATTTTCCAGGGAGAAGAAATTGTTAATGAGTTTTTCACTTACAACTTTGAAAAACCTGACGCTTTGAAAAAGACAGAGCAGTTTGATGTCACAAAGGAATACTTCGTAAATGCAATTAGAATTTTAAGCGTTAGAAAGAGTGAAGAGCTATCAGCTCTCTGCAGTAATCTGAAGCAAAGCAGGAACAACTTGTTACAGTTATCCAATATCAGGATTAAAGCTGATAAAGTCGATGAATTATTGTTCGGGATAAATCCTAAATCTGCAAGAGGAATTTATGAACTACTGGAACAAGTGGAAAATGAAACTATAATAATCCCTGAAACCAGCAAGAAATATCACTTAAACAAACAAGCAATACCTTCTATAAAAAAAGATATTGAAGAGTTAAAAAACAAGTATCTGAATTTTGAAAATAGCATTAATTTAGGTGATGAGTTAAAAGATTTATCGAAGGATGTTAGGACAGGTTTCAAAAAAAGTGCTTTTGCAATTAAATGTTTTGAAGCAGATTACTTTGAAGGAATAATTGAATTAACACAGCTGGAGGAAGAGATTAAAAGCATCCAGAAAAGACCAAACTTTTACACTCAGATAAAGAACAATATCAATAATCGGATTTCAA
>JAHJDK010000179.1 GCA_018812505.1 Nanobdellota archaeon
AATAATTGACTTCTAAAAAAATCTTCCTCAATCAAAGAACCTGTTTCAAAACCTATTTCACCAATACCAACAACATCATTTGAGTCAAGCACATTATTTATAATAGTACATATTTGCTCATGAGAAGCATAAGTTTTTGGTATTGAATGAGGAACTATTCCCACAAGCCTGTGAACAGTTATTCCTTTAGTCCTAACATCTGCACAAATCTTTTTTTGATTTTCAAAATAGTCTATAAAATCCTGAATAGATTCTCTTGGAGTTAACAATCCAGCCCAACTGACTATTGAAATATTATTATTAAGCAAAGTATTAACTAAGTCAGTTCCAAGAGCCAAATCCAAGTGCATATGGCTATCAACTCTATTAATAGACTTCATTTCATCAAACTCCATAATAATTTTTTCTTAAAACTTCTCTGGATTTCTTTCCAGTTATAGAAAGCGGAATACTATCGATAACTTTAACTTCAGAAATTTCAATGATATCTGAAATTAACTTTTGCAACTCACATTTTGGTATATCTCTTTTTTTATAAGAAGATTCTAATGATATATATACCACCAATTTCTTTTTATTTTCAGAATCAACACTAATTACTGCACAATTATTAACATAAGGATGTGATTCAATTTCATCTTCCAACAAAGCAGGTGAAAAATTAGCACTAGGAGTCATAATTATATCAGCCACTCTTCCCAAACAAAAATACTGACCCATTTTATGAATAAGATAATCTCCGTGTCTTCTTAACAATTCTTTGTTAGGACCTCTTAAGATTCTATTTTCTTTTCCTAAAAAATATGTTTTTTCATGCAACTCATCACCATTCTCATTTAACAGAGTTTTAGAAGCTCCAGGATTTTGACCATACCAAAAACCTTCTCCTTCTTTTGAAACATTTCCGTTTTTATTAAGAATATACACACCTGTTCCTAAGCAAGCAGAATTTATTCCTGTCACGCAGATAGGCTTTAGAAGAGTGGTTGTTATCTGGTCACCACCCATCTCCGCCCCACCAGTAACATTATAGATTGCTGCATTATTAGTGAGTTTGCTTAAATACAACTGTTCTCTTATGCCTATTCCTTCACCAGTAACATTGATTGCTCTTACATCACTCAAATTAAAATTATTCATATTACCTGTTTTTCTCCATTTCTTTGCCAATTTTGGAGTTAAACCAATAAGTGTTGATTTAGAATTTTGAAGAAATCTACCATAATCTTCATCCAAATATGAACCTCTGTAAAGAGACATGGTTGCATTGTTCATCAAACTTGAGTATATAAGCCATTTTCTAATCAAACCGTGAAAACCTACTTCCCAAGTCATAATATCTTCAGGTTTTACATCAAGATGATATCTTGTGGTAATTGGAGATTTAAGTGAGCCAATAGCAGTTCCTGGAATTCCTTTTGGATTACCTGTTGTTCCAGATGTAAAAAAGACTTCAGTAACATCATGAGGATTAAGAGGATAAGATTCAAAGAACTGTTTATTTTCCATAAAAATTTCTATACTTTTTTTATCTCCAGTTCTCATATCTAATACTTCATTTTCTTCAAATATTGCAGCAACATTTCCAATAAAAGAATTGTTTATAATCCTGATTTGCTTATCCCTAAAATTATCTTCTAAACTTTGATTTGCTGGAAGAACACTTCCTCCAAACTTTATTACTCCAAGATGCATTGCAACTGCAACCTCATCCATAGGCCTGCAAATCATAAAAGTATCGCGAGGTTTATAACCAAATTTGTTTAACCCATTTGCAAAAGCATTAACCATCTCTTCCAACTGACCATATGTAGTCTCCTTCAAATCTTCTCCAGTTCCAGAAATAATAGCTGTTTTTCCTTTGTCCTTATTATTAAAACATGAATCAACAGGATTAAATTTTGCTCCAAGAAGCCACTCCTGATTCTTAATATCATCACCTTCTAGAATCCTAGTAGGTTGTTCTTTGAAAACAACACCTAAATCTCGTATTGCAGTCCACCAAAAATCTGCTCTGTTTTCATTAGACCAATTATAAAGAGAATCCCAATCTTGAATATTTGTTCCATAAATTTCATTAACAATATTCATTAATTTTTTGGCATTGGAATTTTCTATAAACTCCTGTGTTGGAGCCCAGACCATGTAATTAACAAAAAATGAATAGGGATTTTGAAGTTCGTAATTTGTCATTGAAAAGAGATAACTAAACAGATTATATAAAAGTTATTTAGAAATTTTTTAAAAA
>JAHJDK010000180.1 GCA_018812505.1 Nanobdellota archaeon
ATTACTATTTAATTTAGTAAAACTTACTTTCTTCATTCACAACACAACACAACTTCTTAATTTACAACAACACTAACTAATTATGAATATATTCTTTAAGCGAAGTATCTTTAAGAGTTTCCCTCATTAAAAGCTCAACTTTAGTAGATATTTTCATACCATTATTACTGCAATACTTCTTAAACTGATTATAAATTTCTTCTTCAATAGTCATAGATATTTTCTGTTTAGCCATATCTCTACCCTTACTAATCCATACAAATATATAAACTTATATTTATAAGTTTCTATTATTAGACGCTCGTAATATTTTGTTTTTTTACGGACAACCTTTGTTAGAACCACTAATGTAAGGACACAAATCTGTGAACTTATTATACTTTACAGTCATTGATAATTCATAGTTTTCAACATTTTTATTCGAAGAAAAATCAAACTCTCCAGGATCACAAAAATTATCATTATCAGAATCTTTGACACCTCTTACATATTCATTTGCACAAAATCCTTTAACTGTAGGTAAAGTATCAATGAGATCTGAATAATTATCATCATCCCAATCATAGTATTGGTTTATATCTTCAGGCCAATAAAAAAGATTTAAATCAGGTAAACCATCCAAGTTAGAATCATAAGATTTTGTATCTGCGAAATTCACTGAAGAAGGAATGTCACATCCAAATCTGCTGAAATAATACCACTCTTTTTCAAAAAAGAAATCAGCATTAAAACTAGGAAATATCAAATAATAAGGTCTATAATACTCTGTGTTGTTATACTTGTAAAAGGCTTGAATTCTCCAAAAAATACTATCAGAAACACTTAATATTAACTCACTACTTTTTATTTCAAAAGATTTTTTATCATTAAACTTGATAAAACCACCAATCATTTCAAAAGGAGTAGCAACTATTTTATGCACAACAAATTCTTTTCCAGAAAAAACTATTTTAACAGGACTGCCAGTAGCTTTAATTTCTAAAGGATTAGCAATGATATTATTTCCAGAAACAGAAATTTTATTCCAATCACATAAATCAAGAGAATCAACAACTCCATCACCATCAGAATCAGAACCATTGACAGGGCTTGAGAAAACATAATCATCCTCACTATCAACAACACCATCATTATCAACATCCTGACAAAAAGAACCCCAAGAATCCTTACAGAAAAAAGTGTTCGAAGACTCACAGACAAACTCCTCAGAGTCCAAACAACTGTCTTCAAAACTAGTTCTATTAACAACACCAAGAATCTTCAAAACATACTCATTAAAGAATAAATGATTAAAATCTCTAAAATTACCATGAAGCAAAATATTTGTTTCAGGTAAACCCATCTGCCAATCCAAGAACTGATACTGCATAAACATTTGATCCTGATGATTAAAACCAACACCATGCAAGAACTTATGAGTCATCAAACCAATCGCTCCAGTATTCTCAACAGGATTATTAGGGTTGAAAAACGCTTCCATACAAAAGAAAATCCTACCATTATAATTAAAACCCTGACTCAAACCATCACCACACCAATCCATACTATAAATAGGAACAAAAACAAAAGTGTTGTAACTATCAGACTCAAACTTAGAATACAACAATTTAATCCAATCAGTAGCCTGCTTGTCATAAGACAACTCCTTACTGCCAAACTCCTTGACATCCAAAAACAATAAATTAGAACTAGAAGTCATTTTACCAAGAGACTCCTGATAAATAAAATTGTCAAAAAGAGACAACCTATTCATGAAACCATCTTCTAAGCTAGAGATAATTCCCTTGCTGGTAGAATCATAAAGAACAATGTAAAGCAATGAAATATTATAAACACCAGAAACAGTTTTATCAAGAAAAAAAGTATTATGAACCTTATTAGACAAGTCAACACTAACAATGTCATGAACCACTTCTTGTTTTGGCTCATCAACAATTCTAGCTGAATCGTCATGAGGAAAAAACTTAACAACTAAAAGAACAACCAAAATCAATAATAATAGCCAAGTCTTAAATTGCTTCATAAAAAAGAAAGAAAAAAACAAAATACAAAAACTTTTCGTTTTTAATCTTCAAAAAGCACAGCTTTTTTAAGTATGAAAAATTAATGGAATTAAACAGTAACTTCCTCTACAGTTTCATTCAAAACAGGTTCTTCCATGACAGGAGAAGTGACGTTTTCATCAGCTTCTAACTCCCAAGCGTATTTGGAACCTTCACCAAATTCATGCCACATAGTTATTCCTTCACAAGTGTCATCTGTATATAAATCTATTTTATGATATGTTCCACTAGGAACTACTATAGACATTGTTTTCATGGATTTAGCGCTTATGATAATAGGTTCTATTTCAAGAAGATCTAAATCACCTAAATCCTGTTTTGTTAATCCCACATATTTAATTGTAATGTCCTCTTCACCTATATTTCTAAGTAAAGCCGAAATAGTGTATTCAACTAAAGGATTATCCTCCGCTTTTATTACTCTATCTTCTAAAAACACAACTCCATCACCTGAATAAATAACATTAGTTGTAATTAAGCCTTCAATTGCTCTAGGACATCCGAGAGTCTCTGTAGGAGAACTTCCAAAAAAGTCAAAGAATAAACTTGCTATTAAAACAATAATAATAATTCCTAATATTATATTTCCTGGAGAAAATATCTTCTCAACTTGTTTTTTTGCCATTTTAATACCCCCTGATAGTTTTGAATTATTTTAGTATATTTAAATCTTTCTAAGATTGACATTGTCAACAAAATGGCACACAAAGGATTATTGGAGAGACTAGTGCCTTTTAATCGAGTAAAACTAATCTTGAAAGATTAACTCTTCTAATAATATGTGTTGATAAATTAACATTGTCAAAAAAGCAAACTATTAAAAAAGTTATATGTTAAACTAATTTAAATGTGTGGAATTGTTGGGTTTAATTGGAATGATAAAAATATTCTTCTTCGTATGTTAAAAATTATTAAACATAGAGGTCCTGACCAACAAGGAACATATTTTGATGACAATATATCTCTTGGAAATGTCAGATTATCAATTATAGATACTTCAATAAAAGGTAAACAACCAATAAGTAACGAAGATGGAAGTATAGTAATTGTTTTCAATGGAGAAATATACAACTACATAGAATTAAGAGTGAAACTAGAAAATAAAGGACATAAATTTAAGTCAAACACAGATACAGAAGTAATTATTCATAGTTACGAAGAATTTGGAGAAGATTGTGTGAGTTATTTTAATGGTTGTTTTGCGTTTGCTATTTGGGATTCCAACTCCAAAAAATTATTTTTAGCAAGAGATAGAATGGGAATAAAACCACTATATTATTACTATAAAAACAGTCAATTTATATTTACATCAGAAATAAAAACAATCCTAGAACTAAAAACAATAAAAAGAGTGCTCAACTATCAAGGATTAAGTCAAGTATTGAGTTTTCGATGCAACAATTTAGAAGAGACATTGTTCAAAGAAATAAAAAAAGTTATGTCTGGAACAGTTTTAATATATCAAAATAATAAAATTATTAAAAA
>JAHJDK010000181.1 GCA_018812505.1 Nanobdellota archaeon
AACTGTTATACTCCCTAAAGAAACCGTCACCTGTCACAAGGTTTCCATTCGCATCATAGACAAGATATCTTTTCACATTCATATTAATTCATGCACGACCGTTCGAGTGGGCTAACTACCCGATTTATGATGATGTGCAAGTACTTTTTTGAGGTGATTTCAATGTATTGTGGTATAGATGTTTCTAAAGGAAAGTCTAATGTCTGCCTAATTGACAGCAAACGAAACATATTAAGCGAATTTGAGATAAAGCATGACATGAAAGGCTTCTCTAAACTTGAGAGTAGCTTAACTCCTAAAACAAAAATAGGCATGGAAAATACAGGTTCATACTCTACTCCGATTTTCCACTATTTCAAAAACAAGGGTTATCTGGTTTGCTATGTTGATAATCTAAAGATGCATAACTTCGCTAAGATTTACAATCCTAATATCAAGAACGACAAAGTAGATGCCAAACTTGTGGCTTTTTACCTGGCATCCAATTTAACAGAAGTACAGCTTGAGAAATGCAATGAGCTTAAAGATTTATCAACTCTTTACTATAAGCTAGTTCAACAGAATACAAAATTCAAGCACATGTTTAAGAGCCAGTTGGCTACTATCTTTCCAGAACTTGAAAACAACTTTTCTGTCCTTCACGTTAAGGCTATTCCCATTCTCTTATTAAAGTATCCTACTCCTAAAGATATCTCAAATGCTACTGATGAGGATATTTACAAAACAATGAGAGAGCACGTTTTGACAAGAATAGATATGAACTTTGCTAAAAGGTTGAGGGAATTAGCTAAAGTGTCTGTGGGCGTTGTAGATTATCCTGCAAGCTGCTTTCAGATGACTATTCGGCTTATGCTCTTCTACAACAATCTAACCGATGACATGAAGAATAGGATGGCTGCTAGTCTTGAAAAGACACCTTACTTTCATCTGGTCAATACGTTTGGCTATAACACTATAGGCGTTTCAATTTTAGCTGGTGAAGTAGGGGATATAAGGAGGTTTGCCAATCACAAGAAATTCGTCAGATTCTGCGGGCTGGATGTGACAGAGCATACTTCAGGCAGTTCAATCAACAAGAAAAGCTCTATTACAAAGCAGGGAAACAGGATTCTGAGGTCATATTTCCATAACCAGCTACTTTGCCATCTTAGTCATAAAACAGAGCCTTCAAAGTTCTATTATCGATTAAGGGAAAAGGGTAAGCATCCCAATGTCTGCATGACTGCTATGGCAAGAAAACTGGCGGTAAAGACTTATTTTGATATGAAAAGATGCCATGAACCGCTTATATTATGATCAACAAAAACAAAGGTGATTGAAAATGAGGATAACAGTAAGATTTAATGAAGCTGAAAAGCTACAACTAGAACAACTGAAACAATATTTACATGAAGAGGATATGTCTAAAGTAGTCAAGTTTGCTCTTGACACTTCACTTCATCATATCAATTTTGTCACAGGAATGGCAGTGAGTCAAAACTGGAATGTCATTTTTACTCGAAAGAGAAAATGTCAAGGTACTTCAAGAAGAGTATACTAGGCTCAGAATGTCAAATTTTGTCACAGACTCATATCTGTTTGTCTGACATTTTGAGAATTCCAGCTATTTCTTCTTATTTAATCAGGATTGGGTAAAAATACCTTTAAATTTACACAAAAGATTCTGATTATAATGCTAAGAAGATGGCTATACAAAAAGATGATGAAATGGCAAAGACAGGATATCAATAGTCTTCACAGATACTTAGAAAATGAAACCCCAAAAGAAATTGTTTTAGATGTAAAGGAGAATATTTCTCAATTTGCTGTTCAGAAACACTATGAATTAAAGGATATCCAAGGCTTAATTTATGGAGTCTTTCTTGGTCTGTTTGGAGGAATACTTGGTGCATACATAGTAGAAATCACTTCAAAAGGTTTGGAGAAATTAAACACCGCTTCTCTAGTTACATTCTGGATTTCGTTTTGGTTATTCATATTTATTTTAATTCGAGTCTATAAAAAATTGTTGAAAGTAAAATTTATGAACTATATGTTTCAGAATCCAACATCCAGAAAATTTCAGGAAACAATGTTTCTAAGTGTGGCTAAAAAAATTAGGGAGGATGCTTCAAAAGGAAAAAAGTCTTCATAAAATTAGTCCCCTTCTTTTTTACTCAATGGTCTTTGGTTTCGGTTGGGTAGCTTCTCCAAACATGCGGTTTTACTTTTGAGAATCTGATAGTTAAGCCTTTAACAAATATCCTTACACAGATAATCCTTTCTGTTTTATTCACTCTCCATAGACGACAAATCAGGGAAACTTAATCCTGGCTCTAAAACCCTCTGTTTTCTTGAATTAGAGCCTGATTTTAGCAAATCCGTTAACAAAAGGTTTTTAAAAT
>JAHJDK010000182.1 GCA_018812505.1 Nanobdellota archaeon
CACTTGCCAGTGTTTAACACAAACAAATCAACACGTTTTTCTTTTCTTCTGTACACAAGATAAATATAAAATTTTAATACTGGCTCTTTTTTATCTAGGATGGTCTCTTTGACTATTTTGATCTTATTGTTTGGAAATCCAAACTCCTTCAATTCCCTAATAATATGAATCCACACTAGATCAATCAAGCTAAATTTTCTCCACTTGCTATCCTTTGTCCTTGTATCATCAATCAATCCCTGCTCTGTCCAATGGTTTATTTGTCTATAACTGACACCCTCAATAGATTGTTTTGAGAAATATTTTTTTTCAAATGCATGATTGAAGACGGGATCAGTATTAAAATCCTTCCACTTATCAAGGTGCATATAACTCTTAGGGATCAAAAATGTTCTTATAAGTTCTAATTCTTTGAGCTTTTTCATAATTGTACGTTTACGTATAGTTTATATTTATATTCTAGAACAAAATGAATTATACCGTCAAGTATAATTCATTTTATTTAATGCTATTGCTTTATGATATTTCGAGAAAAGAGAATATATGTTGTAGATGTTAATTATATGAATCTATCAAACCATCATTATCATCATCATAGAAACACGAGGGTCCATTATTCCAAGGCATCCAACACCATTGATACTGAATGCCATAGCCATAATCAGATGGAGTAGTGTGGGTTGGATATCCTCTCTCATAAACTAGCATATCGTAACTCATCCCTATCCAAATCATATTATCAGCCAAATACTCACACTCATATTTTTGCCAGTCAGTACGCTCAGCACATATCTGGCCAGCGTATGAATTATTCCATTCTTCCTCTTCCTTTTGTAATTTCTCAACCATCTCAATCTTTTTCTGTTCCTCTTCTTCCTTTTTTTTCAACTCCTCCTCTTCTTTTATTCTTTCCGCTTCAATATCTTCAGCAGATTTAACACGAGTTATTACAATGCTCGCTTCGTCGCTATGAACGGAATTGTTAGAAGTAAATACATACTTATTCTCCCCCATGTCCAGCTTAAAGGTTTTTACGAAAACATTACCACCATTTTCAAAATCAGGAAATATCAATTGACCATTTAATTCTACAAGAGCGTAACTTGGCTCCAATTTTACCTTGACTACTATTTGATCAGTCTCAACTGTAACATCGCCAATTGGTTCAATAATATCCAATGATATAGGAGTATTTTTATCAACTGCAGCTCCTATTGATGCAATAATAAGCACTCCCACAACCACTATTACAATTAGACCGATGCATCCCAAACAAGATGTTACAATCGGGTGCTTTTTTATCCATTCCCATGTTTTATTACCTTCTTTCTTTTCTTCTTTGTTCATATTTGTGTATTAAAAAATAAACCACTAAATAAATAATTACTGGCCTGAAAACACAAAGCTCCCTGCCAGTGATAGTCCGAAGACTACCCATATATCTTTCGACATACGACCTTCAAGGAACTGGACAGAGAGTTCTCTATCTTGAAGGATTTTATACCATACCTGAGACAATTATTGTCCAAGGGTTAGGTAACTCTGATTTTTAACACTGAGCAATAATCAAATTACTCAACATTTCAAATATACTAATTATCGAGCCTACTTTCAACAACGCTACACTTCATTCTTCTTTTGAAAGTCATCAATTATCTTTTCGTCTTCTTCGGTAATAACAGGGGCTTCTTTCGGTCCCTGAAACTCATATCTGTTTCTCAAACCAAATTCTTCAGGCAATTTCCTCTCCAAATATCTCAAAGCAAACCTAAAATCCTTATCTAAATTCTCAACAACAGTCCGTCTGGCTATAAAAATTGGATTCATCTTCAATGCCTGTTTTCGCTCCGTAAATTCAGGGTTTTTGTTCTGATATTCATATAGTGTAGATGGAGCAATACCGGCCGCTAAAGAGGCTTCACGGTCTGTACAACCCATCAAAAATGCCTCCTCCAATTTCTGGAGTACAATTTCTTCTTTTCTGCCATCAAATTTCTTCCGACCAACCCTAGTTTTCATCTTCTAACTCTCCTAAACGCTATCTCTCAATTTCCTGTTTAATTCCTTCTTCTTCAAATAATCAGCAACAATCCTTTTCTGTTCTTCAGTCGCCTCATTTATCTCATGATCATCAGCAATATCAATTATTGATACCACCTTAACCTGAAACTCATTTGGCAACTTCCTTTCCAGATACTTGAAAGCCAAGCCAGGTTTTTCTTTGAAAGAATCAATTACCGCTCTTCTAGCCTGTAAAATTACCTTGCTTTTCAACAGCTCTTTCCGCTCTAAAAACCCTGGATTCTCCTTCTGGTACTTATACAGTGTTGAGGTTGATATATTTGAGTAAATAGCCGCCTCCGCATCCGTACAGCCCCAGGAATAAGCCTCTTCCAGTTTTTTGAGTACTACACCTTCGTTCTTGCCATCAAATTGTTTTCTTCCTACTTTCTTTTTCATTGTCTCTAATAAAACTAGTTATCCCATTATGTTTGAGTAATACCATGGCTTTTTTCTTATTTTTCCCCTTAATATTTTCCAAAATTTCTAGACACTCCTTAAATTCATCAAATTGAGCCAGATTCTCTTTCTTGTAATTGATTAAAGTGTCGAAACCATTCAAAAACTTTTCTTCGCCAAGTCGGTTGTATATTGATTCCAGAATTCTCCAATTAGCAGTATTTTGATAGTAATCTAGTGACGTACTTTCTAAATAATTCTTCTCAGCATTAATGAATTTGACCCAGAATTTATAGGCTCCTTCTAGATCTTCTTGTTCCTCAAAATCCTGTTTAAGTAGATTCTGAAATTTCCATGATATTCTCTCATCAAAGAATTTAAGCAATAAATTCAGGTATTCACCGAACCGTTCATAATAATTACTCTCGGTATAATTTCTCTTTAGACGACTAAATTGCGAAGAAATCTCTTCATTGATGTATATATCGTTTCTCCTGATCAAATCGAGTAACTTTTTCTTAAAAAAACTGCTATCAAATTTCCCTAGTTTCTTCATTTCGTCAAAATCCCAGTTTCCAAAAGACTCCTTTCTAAACTCAGCATAATAAATCAATAAAAATACGAATCGTACAATTATCTTCTCGTTAACTTCATTAACGAAAATATTTGTTACTTTCTTTGCCTCGCTCGTGTTTAATGCTCTGAAGCCGCCAAATAGATACAATATACTTTCCATAACAGAATTCAGCTTCCAATTTTCCGTTTTTTCTAAAATATCAAAGGCCATATCTTCAAGCTGATTCGATTGTTTTTTGGTAAATATATATTTCTTATCTACTCTCAAAAATCTTATATTCAAAAATGAGAGTAAAGATATGGTAGACATTTGTCTTACGTATGGATGAGGATCGTTCATAAATAATTTTATTATATTCACA
>JAHJDK010000183.1 GCA_018812505.1 Nanobdellota archaeon
CTGAAATAGTCGCAGGTTCCTGAGCAACTGGTGAATGTTGTGTATATATCGTAGCACACTTCTACTTTGGTTATTGTTTCTGTTCTTCCTGTAACACTTGGATCTCCAACGTAGTAGTTGAAACTTGCAACTAATATTCCTCCGTCATATACACCATTATTTGTATATGAGTTAGCTGTCAGTGCTCCTCCACTGTTTGTTGTTGCTTCTGCATTGAATACTCCTGCGTAGACTAGTTTTGCTATAATAACAATTATCACTGTTATTAGTATTATAATTAACATGTTTTTGTTGTTTATTTGTAGTCTCATTTTTTCATCCACGCATTTATGTTGCCTATTCTTATTCCTTCTATTTTTCCTTCTAGTTGTAGTTTTAAGCAGTTTAGTTGAATTGAGTGCCATGCTCTTTTTATCTTCAGGGCTATTTCTCTTGTTGAAACTAGATTATTATTTTCTGATAGAAATCTTAATATGTCTTTCTGTATCTTTTTTGATCTCTTCATAGTTCTAGTCTTGATTATTTATTCTAATCATTTTTTTATTTAAATCTTTCTATTCGTATCGAATATTCGCACTTTTGAGACGCTAAAATATGAATTATGAATTTAGAAAAACAACTATTAATTAATCAGATTATAAACAAAGAAAAAGAACTAAAAGAATAGCAAATAAAATAACAAATAAAATAAGAATTAGTATAACTATCTATGAAATTTCTGCTTCGAACACTATACTTCCATTGCATTGTCCGAATGGGTTAGGTGGTACGTATAGTCTCCAGTAAGTCGTATTTATGACTTCTGCTGCTGTTCTCTGTGGCATTGTTAATCCATCAATCAAATCAGACGTGCTTGTTAAATTTGTCATTAATGACCATTCCTGATCAATCAACGAGAATCGTTCATTTCCTATTGATATATTTCCTATCTCACACACGAATGCTAATCCTGAAAAGTCTGATATCCTTGAAATGTCATCTCCTCCAAAGCCGTACAAAGATATATTTATGTCCATATTACCAAAGTTGATTATGTCAGCTGTTTCTGAAACTACTGATGTATCCTCTACAGCCATGTTTCCAAAGTCTATTTCTTGTGTTAGGTTTAGAGCGTATAAAGGAATTATTGCTGTTGTGTTATAGTTTGATGCTGAAAAATTATTGTTAGTTGCGTAATAATTATCTATTGCTGTAACGTTGCATTTCCAATCACTACCGTTGTTTGCATAGTAATAGATGCTGAAGTTACATTGCCAGTAAGATAAGTATTCACCATCATTACCTACTGTTGAGCAGTTTGTATTTGAGTAATGATTATTTTCATCATCTGAATCTCCTACGTTTGCTTCAACATCATCCCAAAATGTGCCGTTTGTTTTGTTGATATCTGCCCATCCATTGTAATCTCTTACTGTGAAGTTACAGTTTACCAACTTTGTTCCTCCGGCAGTTAGAGTTATATTTTCTTCTACGTCAACATTTACAGATATAACCACTGGTTTTGATTGTGTTATGTTAACCCTTGTATCGACGGTAACATTTTCATAATTTGGTCCTGCACTCCAGCCTAGACCTAATGGTGCTTGAAAAGCTATGAAGTAGAATACCATAACACTAAATATTATGACAGCGTAAGTTGGGAACTCATCGTTTTTCATATTTTATCCTCTAAAATCCCCTAAAACAAAAGGGGTTATTTGATAAAGTAGTATACTTTTATGTATATCTGTAGTATAACTAGTATATAAATGTTTCGAAAAACTATATAAACTTAAGGGGAAAAACAAACTAAACTAGCTCAGATTGCTTACTTTTTAAAGAAATATGACCTAAACCTATAGCTGAAACAGTCAAATGATTAAACAACATCTTAGCATAAGAATAAAAATAACTAGTCTCATTAACATTCGCATTTAAAAGACTCTCAACTGTTCTCAAAGAATCACCAAGCTTCTCAAGATTTCTTGACTCAAGAAGAGAAGTGCACTCATTTAACTTTATAAAAAGCACAATCTTAGCATATATGCAGGATATGGCATTCCTAGCGTCTAATTGAGATTTTGAATCAACAAACTCAGTAGCATAGTACAAATGATGAATTGAATTATACAAATTATTAACAGTC
>JAHJDK010000184.1 GCA_018812505.1 Nanobdellota archaeon
AAAAGATTTCAACATTAACACTGGTGAAAAAATAATATTTTTTCTGAATCAGTTAATAAAAAACAAAATAGAATATAAAATAACAAAACCTATACCAAGATGTGTTTTTGGCAACGAATTTGAACTATTAATTGAAAAATATGGATTTCCTAAGAACTGTGCTGACTGTTTAGAATTTTTGAAAATTAAAGATAAAAAAATTCTTTTTTGTGAGAATTGTAAAATCTCAAATTTAAATCAAACAAAATCTTTCAATATTTGTAGTTCTTGTAAACATAAAATTAGAAATACTTGTAATGGATTTTGCTTATAAAATTCAAAAAAGTTTCTACGCGAAAATTGACAAATACAACAATTAATTATACTACTTTAGAAATATTAATAAAGTAAATAAATGTTTCTGAAAAGCATGGGGGAGAAAAATGTTTAAAGGTGTTCATATAAAGAGTATTATACCAATAATTGATGAGCGTGGTTGGCTTAGTGAAATATATAGGAAAGATGAAAACAATTTTCAAGCATCAATGAGTTATGTTTCTTTTTCTAATTACAACAAAGTAAGAGGTCCACATGAACATAAATATCAAAGTGATTTCTTCGTATTTATTGGTCCTGGAGACTTTGAATTTCATATGTGGGATAACAGAGCTAAATCTGAAACTTATAATCAATACAAAAAGTTAATAGTTGGAGAAAGCAAAAAAGTTTCAATATTAGTTCCTCCAGGCATAGTACATGGATACAAGTCAATAAGTAAAAAAGGAAGTTTTTCTATTAATCTTCCTGATAAATTGTATAAAGAAAAAAAGAAAAAAGGAGTTGTTGATGAAATTCGTTATGAGAAAGATAAAAATTCTTCTTTCAAAATAAGGTGATATTAATGAAATTACTAGTTACAGGGGGTTGTGGATTCATTGGCAGTAATTTCATTTTACATATGCTTAATAAGTACAAGAATTGCAAGATTATAAATCTTGACAAACTAACTTATGCAGGAAATTCAAACAATCTAAGTTCCTTAAAAAATAACTCTAATTATAGATTTGTAAAAGGAGATATTTGTGATAAAAAATTAGTAAATAAACTCATAAAAAAAATTGATACAATTGTTCATTTCGCAGCAGAGAGTCATGTTGACAGAAGCATCTTGAAAGCTGATGAGTTTGTTAAAACCAATGTTCTTGGAACATTTACACTTCTAGTTGCTGCTTTAAGAAATGGAAAAAAGAGGTTTCATCATATATCTACAGATGAAGTATTTGGAGATTTAGGAAACAAAGGCAAGTTTTCAGAGAAAACATCTTATAATCCTCACTCTGCTTATTCTGCTTCTAAAGCAGGATCAGATCATCTTGTCAGGGCATATTTTCACACACATAATCTTCCGATAACAATATCAAATTGCTCAAACAACTTCGGTCCATACCAATTTCCTGAGAAATTCATACCTTTAGCTATTACAAATATAATAGAAGGAAGAAAAATTCCTATTTATGGAAAAGGATTAAATATTAGAGACTGGATTTATGTTGATGATCACAATGAAGCAATCGATATGATTATTCATAAAGGAATGATTGGAGAAACTTATTGTATTGGGGGAAGTTCCGAAATTAAGAATATTGATCTTGCTAGACTAATACTTAAACATTTCAAGCTGGGAGATGAAATGATAGAATATGTTTCAGACAGAAAAGGGCATGACTTCAGATACGCAATTAATTCTACAAAAATAAAAAAAGAACTTGGATGGAAACCAAGACATAATTTTAAAGCAGGATTGAAAAAAACAATTAATTGGTATAAGAAAAACCAAGATTGGTGGTTTCCTCTTAAAAAAAGAGTAATAAAAAACATAACAAGATGAAAATTCTTATTACAGGAAGCAAAGGAATGCTAGGGCAAGATATAGTTAAAGAGTTAAAGAAAACAAAATTTGAAATATTTGATTTTGGAAAGGAAAAACTAGATATCACTAACAAATCAGATATGAACATTATTAAGAAAATTTCTCCTAATTTCATTATCAATTGTGCTGCTTATACAAAAGTTGATCTTGCAGAGAAAGAAAAGGAAAAATGTTATTCAGATAATGTTAAAGGAGTTAAAGAAATTGTTGACATTTGCAAGAGAAAAAATTTCACTTTAGTTCATATAAGTACTGATTATGTTTTCGATGGAACTAAAAAAGAATACAACGAAAATGACAAGAAAAATCCAATAAATTATTATGGAAAAACAAAAGCAGAAAGCGAAGACATAATAATCAACAACCTAAAAAAATATTATATTATCAGAACTTCCTGGTTATTTGGAAAAAATGAAAACAATTTTGTTGAAAAATTCTTAAGATTTTCAAAGGGGAAAAAAGAACTAAAAGTTGTTAACGACCAGTTTGGATCACCAACATATACCAAAGACCTTTCAAGAGCAATAATCAAAGTTATAGATAAAAAATATGGAATTTATCATATAACAAATTCAGGTAACTGTTCTTGGTTTGAATTTGCTTCAGAAATAGTAAAAAAGAAAAACATAAAATGTAAATTAATTTCATGCTCTACAAAAGAGTTTCCAACTAAAGCGAAAAGGCCTAGATACAGTATACTAAAAAACAATAAAATTAAAAAATTGAGATTATGGAAATTAGCATTGAATGAATATCTGAAAGAAAAATGAAAGGAGTAATTTTAGCAGGAGGAGATGGATCAAGACTTTTTCCATTGACAAAAGTCACTAACAAACATTTGTTACCAGTTTATGATAAACCTATGATTTATTATCCATTGCAAACACTAATCGATGCAGGAATTAAGGATGTTTTGATTGTTTCTGGTCCTAGACATACAAATCACTTTGTCAACTTACTTGGTTCAGGAAAAGAATTCGGACTTAAGCTTAGCTATAAAACGCAGAATAAAGCAGGAGGAATTGCTCAAGCACTAGAATTGGCAGAAAATTTTGCAGATGATGACTCTGTTGTGGTTATTCTCGGAGATAATATATTTGAAGACAATTTTAAAAAAGAAATAGAATCTTTCAAAGAAGGAGGGAAAATTTTTCTAAAAAAAGTTCAAAATCCTGAAAGATTTGGAGTTGCTGAAATTAAGAATAATGAAGTTATTAGAGTTGAAGAAAAGCCAAAAAAACCAAAAACAAATTTCTGCGTAACAGGATTATACATTTATGACAATAAAGTATTTGATATAATCAAAACTTTAAAACCTTCTGATAGAGGTGAATTAGAAATCACAGATGTCAATAATACTTATATAAAACAAAAAAAAATGAAATCTTACTTTGTTAAAGGTTTTTGGAGTGATGCGGGAACATTTGAAAGTCTTTATAGAGCATCAAAACTCGTCAAAGAAAAAAACATTAAATCAAAATATTAATATATTA
>JAHJDK010000008.1 GCA_018812505.1 Nanobdellota archaeon
AAAGCCTTTTATGAATTATGTGACTGGTGTTGTTGTTCAATTTACAACTAAAGAAGCAAAAAAAGTTACTGTAAAGTCAAGAGGAAAATTTATATCAAAGGCAGTTGATGTTGCTGAAGTTTCAAGAAGAAAGTTTTTAGAAGGAAAAAATATTGAGGTTGGTTAAGTTAGAATTGGTAGTGAAGAGTTTGAGAATAAAGAAGGAAGAAAGGTGAATGTTTCTATTCTGGAGATTGATTTAGTGAAGAAAGATTAAAAAACTATTTTCTTTAAAATCTAAATCTTTATTAATCGTAAATTGCTATTTATTCTCATGGAAAGGGGGCTTGGATTTTAAAATTGTAGGTATTGGAAAAAATATTGTCGGTGCTGGAAAGAATGTTTTGGATATTCTTGCGAATAAAAAAAGGGAAAGGAAAATGAAGAGATATTTCTGGTTGACGATTGTACTTCTTATTACAATTATTGCACTAGCAATCTTTGGCTCTTTAGTTTTTAATTATTTAAAGACTCCAAAGATGCAGCCTGGTTTAAGTGCAGATATTAAAAGTTTTTCTATTGAGGAGGATGGAAAAACAGCTTATGTTGAGTTAAAAGGGGTGAGTACTAAGAAAGAGATTATTGGAGTTAAGTTTATTATTAAGGTTGGTGAAAATGAGTATTATTATGAAACTAGTGAAGGAATGACAAATCTTTCTGATTCTTTTAAAAGTAGTTTTATTAATGACTTTTCACCCGAACAGGATAGTGGAAGTGATTTTTATAATATTTCTATAGATAGAGTAGAAGGGTTAGAGAATTTTCATGATGTGGATGAAGTAGATGTAGTTTTTATTTATAAAGATGAAGAGGGTAAAAAGAAAGAAACAGAAGTTTTAGATAGTAAAAAACTAGAAGTACAAAAGTCAAATAATGGGAAGGGGAGTTCTGGGGGTGGAGGTGGAGGAAAAGGTAAGGATAAGGGAACTGTTATTAATCCAGTGTGTGTTCCAAATAAAATCTGTTCTGATTATGCGAATTTATGTTCTGTTAATTTGAGTGATGGGTGTAATTTTGTGTTAAATTGTAGTGAGAATTGCGCAGATTCATATTGTGTTAATGGTACATGTATAGAATGTTTTAATGATAGTGATTGTAATGATGTTATAGATTGTACTGAAGATTATTGTTTAAATTCTAGTTGTGTTAATACTCCTATTAATAGTCTTTGTGAGAACTTTGAGTTTTGTAATCCTTTATCTAATTTATCTTCTGGATGTGAACAAAAATTATGTTCTGGGTGTAGTGATTGTGATCATTGGTTTTTGGATGCATGTGAATATGATGAATGTCATAATATTTGTTCATGGGATAAACAATGTTATTATAAGGGGTTTCTTATTTTGAGTGATAATTGTGTTACATTGGATTCTGCATGCGAAGATTTGATTAGTGAGTGTGCTAATTATTCAAATGAGGAATGCAGTAGTGATCCATGTAATATAAATGTTAATGGTTGTGAGTTGGATAATGAAAGTTGTGTTGATGGGTGTGCACCTAATTTAGTTAATACTAGTTGGAGTGGATGGTTGTTTACAGAGGATTGTCAGAGTGATAATTTTAGGAATAGGCAGAGAACTCTTGTTGAGTATGACTTAAATAATTGTGGAGATGTTTTAAATCAAACATTTTATGAACGTGAGGATGTGGTTTGTGATTATTGCGTATCTAGTTTAGTTAATATGACTTCTAATTGGACGAATGTGAGTTGCTTGTCAAATAACTTGATGAATCAAATAAGAATAATTGTGCAATATGATTCTAATAATTGTGGTGAGGTTGCAAATCAGAGTTTTACTGAATATAGAGCTATTTTGGCTTGCGACTTTTGTACTCCAAGTTTAGTTAATTCTACATCTAGTTGGATAAATGTAAGCTGTTTGTTTAGTAATCTGATGAATCAAAGTAGGACAATTACTCAATATGATTCTCATTTTTGTGGTGAGGTTGCGAATAAGACTTTTGTGGAATATAGGAGTACCCTGGGCTGTGATTTTTGTACGCCTAATTTAGTTAACACAACAGAAGATTGGATTAATATTTCATGTTTAGGTAGCAATCTAATTAATCAGAGTAGGACAATTATTCAATATGATTTGA
>JAHJDK010000185.1 GCA_018812505.1 Nanobdellota archaeon
CTCTCTTTGCTCTCTTTTTGACCCAGAAATCTGACCACTATGTTCCTCAGCAAAAACTCTAGTCGGAGCATTATTTTTATAGAAATTAACATAAAAATTTTCATCATCCTCATTAATATTTGATTCTACTAATCTGCCGCCACATCGATATCTTGGACAAATATCTTTTGAATTCCAAAAGGTTATAGTTCGACAACTATTACATTTATACGGTTTTAGTGGCTTAGTAAAAATTACTCTGTCAAGATTAACCTGATATGCATCCGCATCATTCTTTTTTAAATCACCAATTTTGCATTTTACAATTAATCCATCATCAATAAGAAGATTAAAGATGTGGGTCAAAAGATCATTAATCTGAGACCTATCATCACTGCCCAAAACCTTAAACAGATACTGTTGAAATGTATTTATACCCCTATCACTAACAAACTTTGAAACTTTATAAGGTCTGTTCAATGAAAATTTACTGTTAGCTTCCGCACTATCCTTAGAGAAATCATATCCACAAGGTTTTCTACTGTTATTATCTACATCCAGCTCAAATTTCTTAACAGGTTTACTCTCCTGGGAAAGATATTGCTTAAAAAACTCATGAGATATTGCTCTCTTAGACCTCATAATATCAAGAATATTATTCATGAGGCTAATTAATTCTTCTGGCTTAAGATTCCAATTTTTACATAGGGACTTAAATAAGGAGTCATCCTTAATTTTCTCAATACCATCATAATCGATCTTTACTAATCCTAAACCTTCAAGATTTATTCTACGGGCCTGAGATTTAGCAAATTCCTGCATTATAAAGAAGGAGAATTTTTTCATAAGATTATCTTTCTCTACCCGATTCCTATATTGGTTCAATTCATCAAAGGTTAACAGTCTCTTGTTATTCGCTTCTTCAAGCGTCTCATTAACAAGAGTATTGAATGATTGTTCCTGAGATATAATTAAATTATACATAATCTGTCTTAGGGCGAATTCTCTTTGATGAGCTTTGATATACTGAGTCTGGAATGAAGCATTTTGCCTATTATCTGAGAATATCAGTAGCTTCTTTTCTTCTTCCTTTTTGATATTTGCTAACAAAGAAGTGGTGATAATAGTATTTGGGGCAACTGGCCCTATAGTTAATTGTGTAATCACATCTTTATTTAGTTCCACTTTACATGCGGGACATTTATGGGCCTGACCAATGAATCCAGTCATTTGTGTCAAAGATCCATAGCAACCCTTTACTTTGCATGTGTCGATTTTTTTTGAGAGATATGCAGATCCACACTTCTCGCAAACATGAATCTCTTTAATCTTTCGTTGATCTCTCTTATCCGCAGTTTCTGAAAAAGCTACTTCATGAATATTTTCGGTTAGGTGAATGCAATATTCACTAGACTCTTTTTCAAGAAAAGGAGACAAATAAATTGGCCCAACTTCTTTTTGTTCTTGATCAAAGTTTTCTAACATATTGAAAAGTAATTTGTATTCCTGGTAATCAGAAGCAAATACTCTAATAAAATCCTGACCACAATACCTGCATAATGCCAGAGGATGTGATTTTTTCCCACTCTTGTCGATGTCCCTACCTCCATCTAAAAGAACACGATCAGCTCCAATGGTCCTTGTAAAGAAGTAGGGGCCTCGATAGAATATATGTAGTTTAGGCCTAAATCTGTGTGAACTATCATCTAAAATCAAACTTGATCCGAGCAGCATATAAGCAGTAATTTCTAACTTAATTATGTCATCTGTTTCCTTTTTTCTCTCATCCAATTCTTTTAATTTAGGGATTAACTCTTCTATTTGGTGTGGGTCGCTTAGCCATAACTCTAAGAGATCAAGAATTTTATTATTACTAAATTCTGTTTCTATCTCAGTAATTTTATTAGAGAAATCCTTGCTTGAGAGTAAATTAGCCAGTCTCATCTTATGAGTCATATTTGTTGCATCATAATTTTCCAAATCTTTTGGAGTAATTTGTGGTGTTGGAGGAATGACACCTTTTACATTTACAACCTTTTCTTCATAATGCTCTTGAATTATTGAATCATCCTCAAACTTCTCTGAAAATATGTCTGATGCAAAATTGATGATGCTCTTTTTTATTTCCTCTGCACTTTCTTCTTTTGATCCAATAGTTGCTGATGTGCCTATGCAAGTTATTTCTCCTTCTACTTTATCTATATGGGATTTTAATCTTTTTATTAAGCAAGCAATCTCTGCACCTTTAGCTCCAGAATAGGAATGAATCTCATCCAAGACAAGAAATTTAAGATTTCGATGCTGAAACATTTTTTGATCTTCTTTTCTA
>JAHJDK010000186.1 GCA_018812505.1 Nanobdellota archaeon
AGCTCAGACTGGGACAGTAAAGGAAGCAATTTGTTTCCTGTCTGCAGGAAAGAGCACTAGACTGAAGATCTAGATGTCCCGGGTTCAAAACAACGATTTCGCTCGTTGATGACGAAGTATGTTTCGCTTCGTACAAAAACCAAAGGTTTTTGATGTTCAGAAATTTCATTTCTGTAACGCTCAAGCATACGAGAATCGAAATCACACCTGACGCTTTTTGCGTCGCGTTCAAAGGACGCATAACGGTGTCGACGGAAATGACCGTCGTTGATGAAAGTCCCGGCGTCCCCATTTTTTTATTTTAGAAAATGTTAAATACTATTAGTATGAATTAATTAGTATGTCTGGTGATGATTTAAAATTATTCTTATATACAATAATAGGCTTTATTATAGGATTAGTTCTTTTTTTTAAAGGTTTTAAATGGATGAAGCAGAAACAAATGATAGAGAATATACCCACATCTAAAATAAGATCTTTAGCAATGGGATTAGTAGAAATAAAAGGTAAAGTTATTTCACAAGCAGGAAAGGTTTTGAAAAGTCCTTTTTCGCAATCTGACTGTGTTTATTACAAGTACACAATTGAAGAGTATAGGAGATCTGGAAAACACAGTAGATGGGTAACTATTGATAAAGGAGAAAAGGGAGATTATTTTTATCTAAAAGATGATACTGGTTCTGTTTTGGTATATCCAATTGGAGCAGAGGTTAACATATCTTTAGATAATGAATTTGGATCAGGTTTTGGTAGAGCACCAAACAGTGCTATAACTTCTTTTATTAATGAAAATAAATTATTAAGATTAAGCTTTGGTAATCCACAAAGAAGATATAAAGAATACTTTATAGCACCTAACGATGAATTATACATATTAGGAACTGCTGATGACAATCCTTTTGTTGATGAAGCAACTGCTAAGATGGGTGTTGAAGATGTAATGATAAAGAAAGGAAATAATGAATCTTTTTTTTACATATCTGATAAACCTGAAAATAAACTTTTGAGTTCATTAAGATGGAAAACCTTTGGTGGATTGTTTGGAGGATTAATTTTATTATTAGTATGTCTTTTTTTCATATTTGCTTTTTTAAGATTAGTATAATTATAAAAACAGGAGGTTAAAAAAATGGCTTTAGGAACTGGAATAATTGTTGCTGTTGCTGTAATTTTGTTTTTAGCAATAGTAGTGGGATATTTTGTATCCATATTTAACGGGTTAGTTAGATTGAAGAACAATATAAAGAAGTCTTGGTCAAATATTGATGTTTTGTTAAAGCAAAGACATGATGAGTTGCCAAAACTAATAGCATCTGTTAAGGGTTACATGGCTCATGAGCAAGGAACCTTACGGAAAGTTACAGAGGCTAGAACTGCTTTTATGAGCGCAAACACTGTTGCAGAGAAAGCAAAAGCTGATAATATGTTGTCAGGTGCTTTAAAATCATTGTTCGCAGTTGCAGAGAACTATCCTAATTTGAAAGCGAATGAGAATTTTATGCAATTACAAGCAAGAATTAGTGGTTTAGAAAATGAGATTGCAGACAGGAGAGAGTTCTACAACGACAGCACTAACACTTACAACATAAAAATACAATCTTTCCCTGATATGATAATAGCTAGAATGATGAATTATCAAGAAGAAGAAATGTTCAAAGTTGCAGAGGAAGATAAGCAGGACGTTGAAGTGAAATTCTAGATTTATTTTTTTCTTTTTTTAATTGTTTCTTTAGGTTCTTATGCCAAGCTGTTTGTCACAGATCCCATTATACTTCCTGCTATGAAGTTGAATAATATTATTATTATGAACGCAATAACACAATAAGTGACAGATGTTCTTATCATGTTTTTCCCAAGCATAAATCGCTCATTTAATTTATCAGAGCCATTCTCTATTCCATTGATTAGTATGGTTAGTAAAAACACTATTTGAACAACGTACAACCCTACTATAACCTGAAAATAAAAAGTTGGCACTCCTGAACCAAACATACTAAGAATTCCTGCTCCTGCAGCTCCTTCTGATTCTGAAGCTAGCTGTCCGAGTTTTTCTCCTAATGTTCCAAGTATTGCAGTTATCATACTAGTTATACCTATAACAATTCCTGATATGGCAGGTGTTAAAAATGATATTTGAGATTTCATACTGCTAATGGTGTCTGCCATTAAATCTCTAAGTCTTTCATCAACTCTATGCATTTCTTTAATGTAATTTGAAACATTAATTAATGCGTTGCTGGCAACTAAAGGTCCTTTCTTGCTACTTTCAATAAGAACTTTCATAGAACTCTCGATGATTGGCGAAGGAAAAAACGTTATTGCGCCTTTTTCAGGATCAAATATTGCTTGTTCAACGCTGAAGCCAAGTTTTCTTATGTTAGAACTAACTGTGTCAAAGAAATTTCCTGAAATAGTTCCTTCCATAACATCTGAAACCTTGCTAAAAGCTATTTCTGCAGGGTAACCATCTCCTAATCTGTTACCTAATTGGAATAATGCAGACGCGAATTCTTGCTCTAGTTTCTTAGCTCTATTTCTTATTTTAATAACATTCTTTGATCGTAGCTTAAAAAATAATCCTATACCTAATCCAAGACCTAATGGTATTGCCAAAATTAAAAGTGTTGATCCTAAACC
>JAHJDK010000187.1 GCA_018812505.1 Nanobdellota archaeon
ACAATGAGAATATCTTTCCTGTTTTTTTTATTCTTTTATAATTTTTATTGCATTTATTATTATCAATGTTATCATCACTATGAATACAAGTATAACTAATTTGTTGAATGCTAATGCTCCTGTCAAGTCTCCATGTATTAGTCTAGACATTGCTCTTGTTAATCCACATGCAGGGCATTCACAGTTTGCAAATAATCCTGTTGTTGGACAGTTTCCTCTATAGATTAATGGTAATAAAAAGTGTTTAAAGATACATTTGAATGGTGAGTAACTTAGACCAGAGGTTGGTATTACTCTTAATATTAGTAATATAGAAGTAAGGTTGAAAACCCTTGCTTGTGGGCTTCCAAAACTTATAATATCAAAAAAAATATTCTTTAAAGCTTTTAGCTTCTTTTTTATTTGTCTACCCATTCGATGTTTTCAAATTTGTGTTTTGTAGCTATAAGTATTAAGTCTACCATCCACCAGACTCCGCATCCACCCATTGTTATGAGTTTCAACAGTCCTAATCCAACATGTCCCATGATGAATCTATCAACTCCTAAACTTCCGAAGAAGATAGACATCAACAATGTTAATAACCAGTTTACTTTTTTATCTGCCATTTTGTTTTTTCCTCCTATTTTTATTGACTAATATGTCTTACAACTTTTGCTTTTAGTTCTCACATTGCTTCTTTTACTGTTGTCAGAAGTGCTTTTCTTTTATTATCAAATCCTAATAAATGACGGTTCTTCTCGAAGAATTCAGCAATTGAAATATCTCGCTGTTTTTTGACCAGTTCTTCTGCTTTAGAACCGTTTTTTTCTTTTTTTTCAATTACAGGCTCTAGTTCGTTGAATGAATCCAAGCTTCTTGTTATCTCTGTCATCTTTTTTTTTGAATTGTTTAATAAATTTTTTTACAATTTTTTCATAATTCTTCTGGTTCTTTTTTTGTTTCAGGGTTGCTTTGATATTTTGGTGGTCCTGTTTGTGGTTGATTAATACTTTGTGTTGTTTGTTGTTGAGTTGGTGGTGAATGCATATCTGCTTGAGTTGTTGTTTGTGTTGGTTTTTTCTTGTTTACCAAAACAATTATTAGTATTATAATTATTATTAGTAATAATGCTACTCCCCCGCTTATTATTAAAAGCAAGTTTGATGATTCATTAAGTGATGTTAATTTATTGTTGGTTTTTTCTCCTTTTTCATTGTTATTTGTTCCTCCAACAACTCCTTTTTCTTCAGTGTACTCTAAATCAACACATTTGCCTTCTTGACACGTCTGCCAGCTTCTGCAGGTTATGTATTCACAGTCCATGTTTTCGTCTGCTGAGAAATCGATTGCGTAGCTTATTGAATTTGAAGCAAAATGGTAAATTCTTATGTAAGCGTCTCCTTGATAAGTGAAATTTTGTGTGAGTCTGACGATTGCACCATCGTTTGCAGTTGTTTTTTCTTTTAGTTTAACTCTATCTCTATCATAAATTGTGATTCTTAATTGGCCAGTTTCTGAAGGTGTTGCTTTAATGTTTAATGGAACTCCTGGTTGAACTTTTATTTTAAAAAAATCAATTTCATCTTTACTAGAATAACTTGCTGAATATAAATAATTTTTCCCATAAAGTATTGGTTGTACTAATATTGCATCTTCAAATTTGTTTGGTGCATCTATGTTTGTATCTGTGTCTCCGATTGATTCTATTTTTAGTTCTAATAGCATATCTAAAACATATTCTGATGGTATGTAAATATAAAAGTCCTGTTCTCTCATTATAGGATATTTCATAATAGCTTGTGGAAAAAGAGCATCAAAGCTTGCATGCTCCCGTCTAAGCTCTTCTCCATTCTCATTAAGTAAATACAAATAAATGGTTTTTCTGCTACTTCTTTCTTTAATCTCAGCTCTTATATTTATCAAATCTCCGGGCTTCGCGTGAAACTTGTAGTATGTTTCAGGTAATGGTTCTGTTCTTTCAAAGCCGTAAAATCCTGGAACGATTAGGGGTGCTGTTTCCATGCTGCTGCCTGGCGCGACTCCTATTATTATGTCTTTTAGTTTTTCAAAGATTAGTTCTAGTTCAGCAGCATCTTTTGCATCGTAGTAGTTACCGCCTGTTTCTCGAGCTATTTTTTGGAGTTGATATTCTCCTTTTTCATCGATTGAAAATCCTATTGTGTTAACAATAATGTTTTTCCCAGATAATAATGCTATTGCTTCTTCAATACTTCCACCGCAGGTTTCTGCTCCATCGCTTAATACTATTAAGTAATTTGTTTCTGAGTTATTTTTGAAGTCATTTGCTGCTTGAACAATGGATTTGACTAACGCAGTGTTTCCTTGTGGTTCTAAACTATTAATAATTGTTTTTGCTTTTTCGTCATCTTTTTTCTGCATTGTCATCTTTAGATTGGATTCACAGGGTCCTTCAATTGTTCTTATGGCAATATTTGTTTCATCAGGCAATGAATTTATGAATTCTGAAGCTATGTTTTTGACTGTGTCTATTTTTGGAATTTTATTTAAGTCAAAACTCATTGAGAATGATGAATCCAAAATGATTTCTACGTTTGTTGCTGAAACAAGAGAAGTCATTGTTATTATTAACAGAAGAAGTATTAGTTTTTTCATAGTTTTTAACCTCATTTTTTTATTTGTTGTTTTTACATCTCTTTTTGAGTTAGAAACATTTAAATATTTTATCTATTACTTTTTTCTTCCTAATCCAACCACTTCTCTGGGTTCTTTACTTTTTCTGGCAGGTAGTTTGATATTACGAAGTTTAATCCATGCTTTGCTAGTGCTTGTTGTTCTGCTCTGACTTTCATTTCCATTAATTGTTTTAGTGCGCTTTTCCAGGATTTATGGTATTGTACGAATGGATCGTTTTTTATTCCGTCTTTTATTCTTTTTATGTCAACGTCTTTTAGTGGATGTGTTGGCAGTTTGTAGTCTATTATGTCTTGAGGTGTTATTCCTATGAATTTTGCTTTTGGTACGCAGAAGTATTTGTTTATGTGGGCTGCGTTTCCGCTTCCGACTTTCAGTGTTCTGTATATATTAAGAAATCCGTATGGGTCTCCATCTGTAAACACTAATACAGGTATGCTCATGTCATCGCTTAGTCGTCTTATGAATCTTCTGCATGCTCTTGTAGGAACTCCTCCCATGCTTATTAGTATGCAGTTGGCTTGTTTCCAGTAATTATGCTTAACAAGTCTTTGGAACATACCTGCTGTTTCGATTGCCAGAATAAATTTTGCGTCAGTTTCAAATTTTAATTCTTCAACGCTGGATGGTATGGAGTATGCTCCACTTCCGAATTTTGTGCAGTCAATCCTTATTTCTTTTCCTGTGTCTAGGTTTTTGTCTATTACTATTAATTTTCCAGCTATTTCTCCACCTTTTTCTTCAGGTATGAATCCTAGTTGTTCTCTGTTGACTTCGAACATTGCTTCTACATCATCCATTACTGTGTCTGATTCTGTTTGTTCTTTAAAGCGGGCGTCTCCCCAGTTTTTGCTAACGTAATATGCTTCTCTTTTTGTAGCCATATCGTCTGTTTCTATAATTTCTTTTGATAGAGCCATCATTTTTAGTGTTTGTGCAAATGTTTTAATGGTGTTGGCTGTTAATGTTCTGGACTTCATGCTTCCATTAAGTTCAAAGAATCCTTCATTTGAGTCATACTTTACATTACTTAGCGATCTTATTGGAGATTTTAGAACTGGTTTATCTCTTCTTTTTATATGTTCAAAAATTTCTTTTGCTTTATCAATTATCTTGTTCTGGACTTGACTCATCTTCTTCCTCTTCAGATTCTTCTTTTCCTATGTTGGCGAATTCTTCGTCGTATTCCAAGTTTTTGCTTTCGTCAAAATCTAAGTCTTCAACTTCTCCTCTGTTTTTCTCGAGTAATTCTTCTAGTAATTCTATAACATTTTTTTCTTCAACATCTGAATATTTTAGTATATCTTTTAGTGCTTCTGCAACTGCTGGTATGTATTTTTCTATGTAACCTCTTTTGTTTAGTTCATCTTTTACTCTTCTTTTCTTGCTCACATATTTTTGCAGGCTTCTTCCTAGTTCTTGTAATGCTAGTTTTATCTCTTTTATAATTTCAGGGTAGTGCGCAATTGCTTCTTTTGCTTCGCTTGTAAATGGAACCCATACTGAAGCTATGTGTATTAGTATGACACAAGCTCCTTGTGGCAGGTTATTTCCTGATTGTTGTAAGCCGTATGGTCTCCAGTTTGTTTTACCAACTGATTCTGTGTATGCACAAGCTCCTTGTTGGTATAATAGTGGTACTTTGTTTGCAAATCTTAATAGTTGCACTGATCCTTCTGCTTTTAGTAATCCACCATATGCTAATGCTGCTTCAATTACGAAAGGATTTCCCCTATATACTGACGGAGGTCTTGTTATGCTCGTGTAGAATTCTGCATTAACTTCTTTTTTTAATCCTTTTTCTAGTAGTTCTGCTCCAATAGGGCTTATACAGTCTGTTGGCGGAGACATGATTCTGGTATTTCTTATAGCGTCTATTAGTTTTTCAGCCATGTCTCTTGATATTCTGGATGTTTTGGTTTGCGGAGGAATAAATGCTTTTTCTAATATATCATTTGCTGTTTTGCTTCCAACTCTTGAGAACTCTCTTTGTAAGAATAGTTTAACGTTTTTCTCATTGCTCCAGGCAAGCATTTTCATCAATATTCCTAATTCTACACCGTATGGGTGAGGTTTTATCTCTGCTGGTTGAAATGGTAGTTGTTCTGTGGCTTTTGGAAATATTATTTGTTCTCCTTTTGGGTTGACATATATAATGGTTGTATGAGGATTTATTATTGCTGTTTGTTTTAGATATTCATCGACTGATTGTGACCCTTTTAAATAGCTTCCTTCAAGGTCTATCTCTATTTTTGTTCCATGATTTTTGTTCCATTCTTTTGTTTCATCCTTTACTATTTCTGGAGTGTTTTTTTGAGTGTTGATTTTTAACTCGTAATAGTGTGCTGGATGTCCTGTTCCTATTTTACTGGTTATTCTGGCTGCTCTTCCAGTTGTGAGTTGTCCATACATTACGCTTGCAGATATTCCTATTCCTTGTTGACCACGACTTTGTCTTAAGCTGTGGAATTTTGATCCGTATAGTAGTTTGGCGAATATCTTCGGTATTTGTTGTTTGACAATTCCTGGTCCATTGTCTTCTATTGATATTCTGAATCGTTCATTTCCCATATCAGTCATTACGACTTCTATTTCTGGTAGTATTCCTGATTCATCACAAGCATCTAGCGAGTTGTCAACAGCTTCTTTTATGGTTGTTAATAATGCTTTTCTCTTGTTGTCAAATCCTAATAAGTGTCTGTTTTTTTCGAAGAATTCTGCTATAGATATGTCTCTCTGTTTTTTTGCCAGGTCGTGTGCTATTACTGGTTCTTTAGTGGGCGTAGAAGTCTTTTCTTCTTCTGGTTTGTTGAAGGCGTCTAGTCCCATTGTTATCTCTGTCATTTTATTTTTGTGGCTTGTTTCTTTTAATAAAACTTGCTATTTTTTTTTGAGTTAGAAATATTTATATATTTTGTTAATATATTCTATTTTTATGGCTTATACTGAACTTGTTCTTTTCATAAGAAATCAACTTAATGCTGGTAGAGATGCTAGGGCTATCAGGGATTATCTTATTAGAAAGAATATTGATGTTAAATCTGTTGACGCGGCTTTTGATGAGGTTTTTGGTGTTCAGAAGATTGATTCTAAACATGAGTCTGCAGAAAAGTTTATTATGATTGCAATAATTTTGTTTGCTTTTGCAATATTAGGTGTTGGTTTAACTCTTTATTTTAAATCAGTTCCTGACGTGGTTTCTCCTGTTGTTGAAAATCCTTCTCCAACTACTGAAGATTTTTCATCTTCTCAACTAAAATTTAATGATACTTCTGCTGAAGATTCCAATGTATTAGTTTCTTCAGATCAAGATGGTATTTGTGTGTTTGATGATCCTGAGGATAAATATCAGTGTTATGTTACAAAATTTGAGAAGGATGAAGTTCAATGTTGGAGAATCAAAGATGCTGATGAGAGAGATTTTTGTTATGTTGCTCAGGATATATATGTTTTAAGTGTTTAAATAATTTGTAAACATCTATAGATTTAGCATTCTTTCTTCTTTTATTTTTCTTCTATATCTTTCTAGTTGTTTATAGACTGTTGAATGATTTGCTCCTTCTAACAGTGTTTCAACTGCGTTTCTGGACGCTGTTACGTTTTCAGGTAAACCAATAATTGAAATTGTTTTTCCATATACTGAAACGTTTGTTTCGGTTAGTTTTTCTATCATCTCTCTAGATTTGCCTTTTTTACCTATAACTCTGCCTCTTACTCTGTCTAGTGTTTTTTTCTTGTCAGCAAATTCATTTAAGGACATTATCTCTATCACATAATCCTGTTTTAAGAGCAGCTTTGCGATTTCTGGGTTGAATCCTCTGCCTATTGCTAATATCATTTCTCTTACAAAGTATAGTTTGACAGCATCTTTACCTGTAACAGTGACTATTCCTTCTTTAGAATCAACATCTATCTTTATGTTTGTAAATTCTTCTATCTCGTTTTTTGTAACTCCTTTTTTTCCTATTAGAACTGCTATTCTTGCTTTTGGTATTTTCAGCTCGTGCATATATTCTTCCATGTACTTAAAGAAAAAGAGTGCATATAAAAACTTTATTGAATAGTTTTTATAATTTTCTCAACTTTTTTATGATCCAATATTTTTTTGAAGAATCTTTTTATGTTATTTATGTCTCTTTCGAGTAATTCTCGAGCATTTGGTGCTTTTGTGAGTGTTCCTTGCGAGAAATCTATGAATATTGGTTCTTCTTCTTTGTTTAATATGTTAAATTCTGATAGATCTCCATGTACTAGTCCTTGTTTTTTTAATTTTTGTATATTTTCAGCTATTTTTTTCAAGAATTTTTCTGGGTTTTTTGGGATTGCATCTTTGAGCATTGGTGCAGGATTTCCTATCATTTCCATCAGTAAAATGTTGTTTTTAAAAGTTATTGGTGTGGGAACATCTATGACCTCTCTAGCTATCATCAAATTTTTATATTCCCTTTGAGCCCATAGAAATATTGTTTCTCTTTTTTGATTGCTTGTTGTTATATATCTTGGATCTGCAGATATGTATTCTTGCATTTTGTTAAAATTACAATTTTCAAGTCTATATATCTTTATTATTATTAGGTCTCCTTCACTTGTTTCTGCTGAGAATATGTTTGCTTCTTTGCCTGTAGAAATAGGACTTACTAATTGTTCAAAGTGTCCTTCACTGCTAAGCTTAAATAGTGTTCTTAGCG
>JAHJDK010000009.1 GCA_018812505.1 Nanobdellota archaeon
GGTGGAGAGACTGCATCAGCAAATCTATTCATCGGAAGCAAAGAATTGAACCTTGGAAGCGCATTTAATACTTGGAATCAAGTTCAAGTAGATGATGCAGATCTTGATGGTGTAGAAGTCAACATGTCAGGTAATATGACTGAACTTAGTCAAATGCAATTCAGAGTGGACGCTACACAGATAGCAAATGAAGATTTAGACGAAGACTATGACTGGCTAGCAATGGGCGACACATTCAAAGATCCGATGTTTGGCTTTGAAGTATCATTCGTTGAGGCAGTACCTGGTTTTATGGCTAGTTCGAGAGACTATGTTGAATTAAAATCAAGTGGTGACGATTTTGTTGTGTCTTTCACAAACAATGATGATGTCGAGTACGAATTTTCTCCATATAGTTATGTTGGTTCAAATATGACTGCAGGAGAGGATTGGGTAGCTTCTGGAACTGCTGTTGCCAAGAATGAGATGTTTATCTCGTATGAAGATTACACAGGTAATGAACCTGTTTCAAGAATCTTCAAATTTACAGGAACAACAGATTCAGACACAAAGGCTAACTTCAAAGACATTGGTTCTGGAGAAACATATACTGTAAGTAACACATCACAACTTGCAAAAACAGGAGTGTCAGTTACAACTGGAGACGATACAGTAACTTTGAGTTCAGCAGTGAATAATTCTATATTCACTAAGAGTGGAATGATGATTACATTCCCTGCTGAAAATGAAGCTGGTAACTCATCAAACTCTATTTTAATAGCTTTTGATGAAGACAATAAAGCACAAAATGCTAATGAAGTTCAAGGGGCTTCATATACTGCAGCATTAAGTTGGGACGATACTGACGATGAGTTTGATATTGCAAGACCAGGATCAGGATTTGCTGAAGATCAAAGTGATGACAATGACTGGTATTATGGTGTTTCAAACTATGGAACATACTACAAGCAAGAAGCTGACGAAAGTACTAGCTTAGAGTTGTGGATACCTCCTGAAGATGTAACATACTCTGTTTACTTAGCAGGACCAGATTCAGTAGTTTCAACAGTAGGCGGTAGTGATGATTCAACCTACTACAATGTGAATCCAATCGGTGTTGGAATCGGTGTCCTAGACACAAACGCACCAGCATTAGGAAGCGCACCAATGATTGTAGTCGGTGGACCATGTGCTAACACTGTAGCAGCTGAATTGATGGGTAATCCAGAGAACTGTGTAGAAGGTTTCGAAGAAGGTAAAGCAGTTATAAGGTTTTACGAAGACAGCGAAGCTATCTTAGTTGCTGGATATAGTGCATTAGACACACAAGGAGCATCAAGAGTCCTAGCAAATTATGCTGAATGGGGCTTAACAGGCACCGAAGTGGAAGTCGTTGTACCAACTCTATCAGGCATCAGTGTAAACCCACTCGCATAAGTCGAGTGAATTTTTTTTCTTTTTTTTTCTTTTTACTTTTTCTAACTGAAAAATTTACGAATTAACTATAGTCATTTTAGTAAGTTTTAAATAATAGATATATCAAAAAAGGATGTATGAAACTTAAGATTGTATTATTTGTGAGTTTGCTAATATTAACAATTACAAACGTATCTGCATTCGAGAAACTATATGATAAATATGTATATACACTAGACACATTTCAGGTTGAAGAGGACATATTCTACGCAGGATTAGCTAATAACGAAGAAGTATTGGTGCTGCACAAGAACGAATTCGAGGTTTTCTACATATATAATGGCACATGCAAAGAAACACCCTACTATCAATATTGTTTCATGGGCACAAAACTAGATTACAATGATTACGGAAGACCAATACCAAACACTATGAGGTGGGAGCCAGCAATCAACGTGCAGATATTCTCGAAAAAACCGTCAGTGAAAGTAACGAGAACACTAGACACAGAGATAAACAGAGACGGCAAATCAATAGTTCAGATAACTATAGAAAACGATGGAGAACTAAAAATAGAAAACCTGAAATTACAAGAATTAATACCTGAAACAGCTGTTATAACAACTCTGCCAGAAGGATTACAAGCAAAAAACAATCTTATAACATGGTCAAGATCCCTGCTAACTTCAGGAGACTCAGTTAGTTTCACATATACAATAAAGCCAAACAGCTATGATTCTGTAGTTTTAAAAAATGGAACTTTAACTTATACTTATGAAAAGAACGAGTTTGAAGAAAAAATATCCTCACAGACTATTAAGATAAATTCTCCATTCTCAATAAAACAAACCATAAGTAAAACAAAAACAGAGGCAGGACAAACATTTTCATACCAGCTAGAAGTTAAAAACAATGACTGGGATGACACGATGAATGTTGATTTCAGTTTTTCAGCGCCAGAACAGATAAGCATACAAGAGGTTCCAAGAGAATTAAAAGAAGAAAATGACATTTTATATAATTTTAAACTGCTGCCTGATGAGACAAAAACACTTTCTATAGTGATGAAAACAGACTATGAAGGAACTCACACAATACAAACTGATTTAACACTTAAAATAAGAGATGAAGTCTTATCAGAGACTAAAACATTTAATGTAAGTACAGACATACCAAATCTTATTCCAGAACTAAAACTATCAAAAACAGAAGTATTCGAAGGATCACCATTCACAATAACTGCATACCTGGAAAACCCAACAGAGATAACCTTTTATGATGTAACAGGAATTGTTCAAAGCAGCATGTTTGAAACTAAGAATTTTAATCTTAAATCAATAGCTCCAGGAGAAAAAAAAGTTTTGTTTGAAGAATCAATCAAAGCAAAACCAGTCGATGAAGATACAAACTACGACTTTATGCTGAGAGGAAGATACAGAAGTCCAAAGTTTCAATACTTTAACTTTGAAGATAAAAAAACCATAAAAATAAAGCCAGTAACAATAGGATTCGAAATTATGAAAACAATGAGCAAGAGCGAAGTTTTTCAGAAAGAAGAAATTACAGTCACAGTAAAAGCAAAGAATCTAGGACAAAAAATATGTGTTGTAGACTTGGAAGAAAAACTGCCGGAAAAATTTGAAGTGATAAGCGGCCTAACAAAGAAAACAATGACTCTAGGCATTGGAGCAGAAGAACAATTTTATCTATACAAAGTGAGAGTGCCGATAGATGCAGAACCAGGAAACTATAACTTAAACACCAACTTGAATTATGAAGGA
>JAHJDK010000188.1 GCA_018812505.1 Nanobdellota archaeon
AAAGAAATTGATATCCAAGTTATTGATGTTGAATCAATACACTCTCCAATGTGGTTAACATTAATAAAAGAAGGTTTTAGTGTTAAAAAAAATAAATTTCTTTATGAAACCTACAAAATAAAACCGGTAGTTTTGTACAAGTATTCCTTAAAAAAACTAGGAAATGTACAGAAAGTGCAGTTTGAAAGAGGCATAAAGAACTTGTTAGGATTTGAAGGGGCATTTCTAACTCGATCTGTTGTTCTGGTGCCTATTAATAAAAAAAATGAGTTCATGGATTTTCTAAAAACATGGAATATATATTATGAAAGCCAGGAATACGAGTTATTGCCTGTTATGAGGAAGCAAGAATTTTTGTGAAAACATTATGAATAACATCTATGATTGCTATTAGGAGAATAATTTTGGGGTTGTTTATGTTAACAGATTAAATATTATATCCTAACGCTATCAATTGTTGTTCTGCTTCTGATTCCAAGGTTGGAATGTTTATGTCTGTTGTTATTGTGTAATGTTGTATTAATTCTATCATTTTTCTTTCGTATTCTTCAGCAACGTCGCTCATAATGGTGTAGATGTTTATTTGTTCTTGAGGATCTTTTTTCAGGTCAAATAGTTGGTTTTCTTTGTTGTAATGATCATATATCAGCTTATAATCTTTTGTTCTGATTGTTGATTTATAATAAGGAGAAATGATTGGGTAGAGATGGGAAAATATGAAGCTTCTTGTTTCCTCTTCATTTTTAATTAATGGTAGCATGCTAACTCCTTGTGCATTCTTGTTCAGTGGAATGTTTAATACCTCTAGAATTGTTGGCATTATGTCAATGTTTTCAACAAGACCATCAACTTTTTTATTTTTTGGAATGCCTGGTGATTTTATTATAAGTGCAACTTTGATTTCTTGGTCGTACAAAGTTCTCGCATGTTCAAATACTACTTGTGGTCCCATTCCCTGATAAATAGGTACGAGGTGTTCTCCAAATTGTTCTCCATGATCAGAAGTAAATACTATTAGTGTGTTGTTGTCAATTCCTAGTTCTTTTATCTTGTCAAGCAATAAACCTACATGGCTGTCCCCGAATCTTATATCTTCATCGTAGTTTGCAATTGCTTGTTTCATAGCAGTGAAATCTGACAAACTAATATTGTCATATCTTAGTTCATAATCTTGGAATAACTCGTCAAATGGTTCTGGAGGATTATATGGATCGTGAGGATCATACAGGTGAACCCAGAGGAAGAATTTTTCATCGTAGTTCTGCTCTAACCATTCTAAAGCTACTTTTGTGGTTTCATTGCCTCTTCGCACACCTTGAGAATAATTGTAGACTTCAAAGCCATCGTTTAGTCCTGAAGCAGGCGACATCATGCTGACACTTATGAATGCTGCTGTGTTGTATCCATTTCCTCTTAGTATCTCAGCTAAAGTCAGATGATTATCTTCTAAAATAGCAACTCCTGTTGGCTGTGCACCTGGCATTCTTGGCTGGTAAACAAAAGGATAAAGAGATGTCATCATAGATATGTGTGAAGAAGTTGTATATGGAATAACTGTAAATGCATTTGTAAATAATGTTCCTTCTTTTGCCAGCTCATCAATATTGGGACTGGTTTCTCTTTCATATCCATAAGCACTAAGATGGTCTGGTCTTACAGTGTCTAACACTATGAATACAATATTTAAGTTACCGGTATTTTTAATTGGTTTTTTTGGTGTTCCATCGCTGAAATAGAATTCATCTCCATTAAGTTCAAGAGTTGTTTTTTTTGCTTTAAAGAAATCATTTCTTGGATAAGCATATATAATTAAAAGTAATATGATTATTCCCAGTATTCCTAATTTGTAAAGTTTATTTTTTTCCATTTTTTGTTGAATATTTTAAAAATATCGGCCAGAATATTATGAAAAAAATTATTATAAGAACATCAGGCAAATACTTTGATGTGAAACCAATAATTCTTGGTAAAAAGTTACCAATAATTGTTAGGATATAAAGATTCAGTATATTTAAAAGAAAAATTCCTACCAGTCCGATAAAGTAAAACACCATGATTTTCTTGAATTTGAATTCTCTCCATTTTAATAGTATAAGAATTGTAAATGCAATCAAGAAATAAATCATATAGACTGCGCCTGAAGAGTTTAATCCAACGCTGACCTGATAATCTCCTAAGAATATTGAACTTTGCGAAGCATTTAAGGAGATGTTAACACTGAAGCCAGTTATTTTAAGCATGAAATAGATTACGAATGTTGTGATTTGAGAAAGGAAATAAGTTATTTCTTTTGCAAAAGTTGAGAATAATCCAATAAGATAAATCCAAATAAATGAAAAGAACAGTTCTTTTTTTGAAAATTTGAAAGCGAATTTGATATGATTGCTTCCAAAAATGGCAAATAGTAAAAATATGATGCTTAAAACTCTGAATATAAAGGATAACTTAAATAACAGTTTATAACCAAACGAATTTTCGTTCTTAATATACCAAATGAATTCTTGTGATTCTAATAATTCAAATACATCTTTATTCTGAACAAATGACTGTTTCTCAACAAATAGAGATTGTGTAGACATGCCGATGTCTTCTCCGATTCCGCCAAGGTTTTTAGCAAAGATGATAAGCTCATTTTTTCCTTCAATAAGATTTTCTTCAGACACATTGAGCTCCATCCAACTATTCTTATACTCATGAAGAATTTGGTATTGCTTGGTTATGTTATATTCTTTACCATTCACAGACATAAACAGATGGATATCTGGATTGAAAACATTGTCGTTGAATAAAGATCCGTGCCATGATCCAAACCATTTAATTTTAGGATTCTTAGGTACTTGCTTCAGATAAATCTCTTTTTTAAACGCTTTATTGGTATAATCCTTTCCATCGATAAACATCTGTTCTGTTTCGTGAGTATCTTCGATTAGTTTTAGATTTAGCCAACTGTTTTTTTCAAGAAAAACTTTGTTTTCAAAACTTTGATTTCGATTTTCACTAATATAGACTCCTTCCGATAGATAATTATTGAAATTATTATAATGCGAGAAACTTAGGATTATAAGTACTAATGAAATGATAAAAAAGACTAATGATTTTTTCCAATTAAATTTTAAAGAAGCTTTTTCTAATCTAGGATTTGCAATCAACAGGAAAATTCCAGTCGCTGCAGCAATGAGAAGATTTGATTTGAAAACTTTGAAAGATGTTATGGCAGGATAGACTGCCAAAAGTATTATTACAAAGATGAAAAACCTAACAAGAATACCTTGAAAATAATCCTTCTTTCCTCCCATTAAGTTTTAGAATAATCTTTTCTTTAAAAATATTATTCAAATAAACTCTTTCCATCCAGATAGTCGGGCTTGTGAATATTCAATGCATCAAAAATAGTGGGTATAATGTCTGGTTGATTAGCAGAAGTCTTGTTGAACTTAACATTAGAGAATAGAACACCTGGAACCAAGCAAGGGTCAATTAAGTGGTCGCCATTCCATTTTTTTGTGTTGTTATTGATTGTTTCTTTTGTGAATCCTCCAATTGCGTTCTGCCAAGACATACGATAGCCAGGGTTGAATCCTATTATTATGTCCGGAGCATCTTTAACATGATTCCCTTGATAGATATCCTCGCTTTTGTAAGCTTTGTTTATAACCTTTTTACCTGTTTTTTTATCAGTTAGGTTTTCAAGTTTTTTAATAATCTCTTTCACTATTGTATTCCTATCTTCAATTATTCCTTTTTCTTCCCTGCCTTTTAAATTAATATATATTGAATTGAATCCTAGAGAATAAGCTTTTGTATTATCCCAATCAACATACTGAAACAAAGGAGCTTTATCATCACCAATATATTTAGTTAAAGTCATAAAACTATTTTCAACAAGCCAAGTGTTAATGCTAACTGCTCTTTCAAAAGAAGTGAAGCCATGATCAGAGATAATAATCAATAAAGTGTTGTCATCGATTTGTTTCATCAACGTTTCAATGAATTCATCTTTTCTAACATAATTATCAACAATGACTTTGTTTACCTTTAATTTATTGTCATCTTTTTCAAGCACTTTTTCATCCCAGAAAACATGCTGCAGCCTGTCTGAAGTGTCATATACAAAAGCAAAAACACCAGTTTTTCTTCCTTTGAATTCATTGAACTCTTTCCAGAACATCTTATTTCTTTGCTCTTCGATATCATTAGTTTGATCCAGAAAAGCTTCTTCACTAAGTTTATCATCAACATAGCCATCGGTTTCTTCAGGCATTCCAAGAGTGTAGTACAGTCCTATATCTTTAGCCAACTCTGTTGAATACTTATTTGGATAAGAAATCTTAACAACAGGGTTTTCAGGGTCAATCTGGATGGTTGTTATATACATCTCAAAAGGATCTGTGCTAATAAGATAGGCCTTAAATATTCCATAAACACTTTTGAACATTCCAATATTGAACTTTGCTCTTATCCAATCACTCCACTCGTTTGGTTTTAGGGAATATTTATTATTATCAAGAATTATATCTGTAGAATCCTTTGAAATTTGTATTTGCATTGAAACTTTGATATCAATAATGTTGTTTGATTTTTTTATTTTTGGACCAAAAATTTCTGTTTCAATTAATTTATCTTTTACAGTTACTGGAATAATCTTTTTTGAAGCTTTATTTAATCCATTCGTAGTTTTAGAGGTGTAATAAGTATAACCGCTAAGAAAACCTTTAATATCAGGCACACCAAGACCAGAAAACATATTTCCTTTAATTCTCTCTGGCGGAAACGTGACAGGCCACCTAATGATTGTAGTAGGGATTCCTGCTTTACTTGTAATCCTCCAGAAAGGA
>JAHJDK010000189.1 GCA_018812505.1 Nanobdellota archaeon
ATATAAAAGGTGGTAGCATGAAAAGAACAAAAACAACTAAAGCAAAAATTCTAACAAGTACAACAACTACTACCACTACAACAGAAACAACAAACTAGAAGGACACAAAAATTCTTTGTGATCCAAGAAAGAAAAAACTTAAATAGAGCTATAAACATAACAAACAAGGAGGATTAAAAAAATGAATAAAATCAAAATATCATTCCCAGACGGATCAAACAAAAACTACAAGAAAGGTATAACACCAAAAGAAATAGTAGAAAGCATAGGACCAGGACTAGCAAAAGCAGCAATAGCCGCAGACGTAAATGGACAATTAGTAGAATTAACAACGCTAATTAACGAAAACGCAAAAATAGAAATAATAACCTTTGACACACACAAAGGACAAGACATATTCCACCACTCAACAGCACACATCATGGCACAAGCAGTAAAAAGAATATTTCCAAAAGCTCACCTAACAATAGGACCATCAATCGAAGGAGGATTCTACTATGACATAGACGTCAGACCATTAAAACCGGAAGACCTAGAAAAAATTGAGGCAGAGATGCAAAAAATAGTTGATGAAGACCACGAACTGATAAGAAAAAAAGTGACAAAAGCACAAGCAAAAAAACTCGTGAAAGACAACCCATACAAGATAGAAATGATAGAAGAATTCCCGAAAGGAGAAGAGATAACCTACTACCAACAAGGAGAATTCATAGACATATGCAGAGGACCACACGTACCAAGAACAAGCAGCATACAAGCATTCAAACTGACAAAAGCATCAAGCTCATACTGGAAAGGAGACTCCAGCAAGAAATCACTGCAAAGAATATATGGAGTAAGCTTCCCAGACAAGAAGATGCTGAGAAAACACCTGCAAATGATAGAAGAAGCAGAGAAACGAGACCACAGAAAAATTGGAAAAGAACTAGACTGGTTCTCATTCCACAAAGAAGGAGCAGGATTCCCATTTTGGCACGACAAAGGAACCATAATATGGGAAGAAGTTTATGATTACATGAAAGAAATGCTCAGAAAAAAAGGATACCAACTAATCAAGACACCAATAATACTAAACAAAGACTTATGGCTGAGATCAGGACACTGGGATCACTACAAAGAAAACATGTACTTCACAAATATAGATGAGAAAGAACACGCAGTAAAACCAATGAACTGCCCAGGAGGATTACTGGTTTATAAAAGCAATGTACACTCGTACAAAGAACTACCAATCAAAGCAGGAGAATTCGGTCTAGTACACAGACACGAAATGTCAGGGGTGCTAGCAGGACTATTCAGAGTAAGATGCTTCACACAAGACGACGCACACGTATTCTGCACCGAAGAACAACTAGAAGAAGAAATAATCAAACTAATAAATTTAACACTTGAAGTATACCAGACATTCGGCTTCAAAGAATTCCAGATAGAACTAAGCACAAAACCAGAAAAAGCAATGGGCTCAGAAAAGATGTGGAAACACGCAGAAGAATCACTAAAAAAATCACTTGAAAAACTAAACATAAAATACAAGCTAAATCCAGGTGACGGAGCATTCTACGGCCCAAAAATAGACTTCCACATAAAAGACTGCATGGGCAGAAGCTGGCAGTGCGGAACAATACAAGTGGATTTTTCAATGCCAGAAAGATTTGACCTAACATATGAAGGCAACGACGGCAAAAAACACAGACCAGTAATGCTGCACAGAGCTGTACTCGGCTCACTTGAAAGATTCTTAGGAATATTAATAGAGCACTACGGAGGAAAGCTACCGCTATGGCTAAGCCCAGAGCAAGCACGAATAATAACTGTGGCAGACAGATTTGTAAAATACGCTGAAACAATGGCAGAAGAGATGAAAGAACAACACATAAGAGTAGAGGTTGACGACAGAGCAGAATCCATCGGCAAGAAGATAAGAGAAGCTCAACTAAGCAAAGTCAACTACATACTAGTCGTTGGAGAAAAAGAAGAAAAAGACAAAACAGTGAATGTCAGAACATTCTACAACAAAGTGTTAGGAGCTAAAAAAACAAGCACATTCATCAAAGAAATACAAAAAGAAATAGACGAGAAAACACTGCCAAAAGAATAATTTTTTAAAATAATTTTAATTACCATTTAAAAAAGTGAATATCATGAAAAGAAAAATCTTATTGGTGGATGATGGAGAAACATATCTGCGTAATATAGGACAATTACTAGAAGACAAAGGATATGAGGTTATAAAAGCTACAAATGCAGAAAGTGCAAATAAAATCTTTGACACTGAAGACATAGGTTTAGTTATAACAGACATTCTAATGGATGAAGAACCTGAAGGATTTAAAGTTCTCGAGAATACACAAATAGCAGAAGGTTTCCCTGTCATAGGAATGAGTGCAAATGAAGATTATGCACAAGAATGGATAAAAAAAGGAGGAGTATACTTCTTTAATAAACCACTCGATACAGAATTGTTAAGCGTAGTCGTTGACAGATTCTACAATAAATTATTAGTAGAAATGGATCAAGTTTACAGACAATAACTCTCAATCATAAATTAATTAAAAGAATAAAGAATTATTTTTTCTTCTTATTTCGCTTTGCTTTCTCTGCCTCTTCAAAAGCTTTATCATATATTTCATCGTCATCTTCCACTTTCTTTTTCTCTTCTGGGGTATCATCATACCCTGCCATGAACGCTTCTTCTTCCGGGCTTATCTCATCGTCTTCAACGAGTTCTTCACGTCCTTCTCCGTCATAAACGGATTCAAATTCGTTCGAATAATTATCGTCTTTAGTCATAATCCATTTTTTGAAACAACCTATTTAAATAGTTTTCGATTTAAATCATAACTCGCAAATTAACAATAAGATTTATATATTAATCCTATTCTCTCACCTGACAAGTAATTAATATGCCCACAATAACTAGAGAATCGGATTTAGAAAAGGTTTGTATTAACTGTGGTACAGAGCACACACAAAAATTCTCCTCTGTATGGCATGATAAGAAACATTATAAGATGACTGAGTGCGAAAATTGTAGCTATAAAACATTTATATCAACAATTGATTGTTCTGGCATTGATTAATTGATTACTAAATTCTCAGGCAGAAGTAACATTGCAGAGACAAGAAAAGCATGAATTTATTTAAAGAAAAAGA
>JAHJDK010000010.1 GCA_018812505.1 Nanobdellota archaeon
ATCAAGAAAGTTCTTGGCAGAAGAAAAAAATTGTTTTTGAACGAGAAAATGGAACTCAAAAAATTGAGGAAAGAGTTACGGCAGAATCAACAGACCATGAATATTTCAGCAGCCAGGATAGAGATACACAGGGTAAAGTAAAAAAAGAATCTGAATTGATTCTTATTCTAGAGGATGGCCAAAGGATAAGGTTAAATAATTTGTTACCACCAGAATTTTCTTTGCGTCCTTATCTTAATGAAGAAGCTCATCCAGTTAACCAAAGACACTTGGATCGGTTTGGAAAATTACCCATTCCCTTGAAAGAATATCAAGGAAACGATAAACAATCTCAGGAAAGTGATGGTAAAATTTTAGGCTCCAGTAAAAAAATTATTTATGGTGATTTGAGGCGAAAAGGCGGTCTTTTCTGGCTATTACACGAAGTTGGACATGCTTGGGATCAACATGATGATCCGACCAATAATGAACTTGAATCAAATCTTTATCAATTACTTCAAAGACTTAAAGAGCAACAACCAGAAGGCCATCATGCCCCGTCGGTCGATGATTCTCAGGTTCAACTTAATCAAGATTGTTATGATACTGAATCTCAGCCCCTCGTTGTCAAAAAAGATGTTTTAGTTAGAATTGTTCAGGAAGGAATTGATTCAGAAAGAGGAGCAACAGTCTTTGCTTTAAACTTAGCTTCTATCTTAGAAAAAGAAGGTATTGACATAGACCCTGGGATGAGTGGTGATGAAATATATGAATCAATAGAGTCTGCTTTAGCAGGCTATCAGCATGATGTTTTGGAAACCTATTATCATACCCCAGAGGACTTAGAAAAAATGAAAGATCATTCTTTCGTATAAGGTCAGGACTACTAGGTATTATAAACTAATAAATAATTAAAATATGTCCAGAGAACGTGGAGGAATACCACCTAAAGAAGCCCAAGGTTTTTCAGCCCCAGCCGAAAAACCGGAATTTTTAGTTGGTGTAACTAAAGACAAAAAAGGCAATCCTGATTATTCTAGAGCAGCGCGTCCAATTAGATCTAAAGAAGCGAGGGTAAAAAGAGAAGCACCACAGCCACCTCCTAGAAAAAGTCCAGAAAAACCTTTGACTCCATTTGAAAGAAGAGAAGCTGAATTAACTCAATTAGTAATGGATAATGGCGGTTTTCGAGCTGCTACTGCTTTGCCAAAAAAATATCATCCAGAAGGAAGCGCTGGTTTTACAGTTAAACGTGATGAAAGAACAATGAATCTTAGACGTGACTATACTGAGGTTCAATTAGCATTTAGTACAATTCAAGAGGGGCAGGACTCTAGTTTTCGAGATACCCTTAAAAGACATCAGCTTAATGAAGCTTTAACTATGATACCAGTGACTAAAGATGTTTTTGAGGAGGTAGAACCTCCAGCGCCGAAAGGGATATTAGGTGGTCTTTTTAAAAAAACTGCTAAACCAGAGAAAAGAAAAGCTGGTGAAGAGCCTGTCCAACATCAAAAAATGGTCAAGAATGGATCTGAAGAACCGCTTCATAGAATTATGTATTATGCCCAAGGCACTGACCCTACACGTGAGTCAGAACTTGGTGCATATAAGTGCTATGATGGCAGGAATGGCAATTTTTTGTCAGGAGAAATGGATCTACCAAAATCAGTAGCCGAGCAGGTTTATGCCCAAATCGAAGAGAACCCCAGATTCGCCAGAGAATTAATGGAAAAGATTATGATTGAAAAAATGGAGATTACTCCTGAAGCCTGGGAAAGTGGCGATGAAAACACTAATAACATTCCTCTAAAACCACCCTATGAAGAATGGGACAAACAGAAAGAAAGTAGTAAAATGTATATTAAAAGTCCAAATGCTGAACCTGGATTTAATCCAAAATCTGTAGTACACGTATAGAAATAGTTGATTAATTTACTAGTTAGTTTTTAAAATATGTTTTATCCGTTAAATCCGTCAACTGGCGGTTTTTTGATTTTTTATTCAATTTAAGTTAATATTTAAGGACTAAATAATTTATCTTAAATCTATCGGACATAAAACTTCAAAATCATTTATCAGCCTGCAAGAACGACTTGATAAATCACCTCAAGGAGCACCGGCCAGTGAAACATTATTTAAAATTTTAGAAGTTTTGTTTACTGAAAAAGAAGCTGAGTTAGTTTCAGTTTTGCCAATCAGAATGTTTACGTTAGAAAAAGCAGCTAAGATTTGGAAAAAAACGACAAAAGAATCAGAAGAAATTCTCAATGAGCTAGCAGACAAAGGAATAATGGTTGATTTAGCTGATGGGGATAGTAAAAGATATATCCTAGCACCAACCATGGCCGGGTTTTTTGAATTTTCAATCATGAGAACTGATGGTAAATTTGATCGTAAACTTTTATCAGAATTATTTCATCAATATATAAATGTAGAAGATAAATTTCTCAAAAGAATTTTTACTCTTAGTCCGCAAATTGCTCGAACTTTTATTCATGAGGATATGTTGTCAGAGCAAGACAGTATGACCATCCTTGATTATGAAAGAGCTTCTAAAGTAATTGACACGGCCACTTATATTACAGTTGGTACTTGCTACTGTCGACATAAAATGGAACATATAGGTAAGGCCTGTAATAAACCCCAAGATGTTTGTTTATCTTTTAATAATTGTGCCAAAAGTTTGGCTAAACACAGCGTGGCGAGAGAAATATCTAAATCAGAGGCTCAAAAAATATTAAAAGAATGTATTGATTTAGGTTTAGTCCAAGTTGGTGATAATGTTCAAGACCGTGTCGGCTTCATCTGTAATTGTTGTGGCTGTTGTTGTGAAGCCCTGGTGAGCTATAAGCGATTAGGTTATACAACTAAAATAAATACAAACTATGTTCCAAGAGTTAAAGATTGCAAAGGTTGTGGTGTCTGTGTTAAAAAATGTCCGGTTGATGCGATTACTATAAAAGACAAAAAATCAGTCATCGACGAATACAGATGTATTGGTTGCGGGGTCTGTGCCAGATTTTGTAATTTTAAAGCGATGGAAATGACCCGACGTGAAAAAACCAAAT
>JAHJDK010000190.1 GCA_018812505.1 Nanobdellota archaeon
TCAAAAAGTAAAGTTGATAAAGCAGGATGGATTTTAATTAATAATAATTCTACAACACAACAAATGGAACAAGCTACAAGCGTTTTGGATAATTGGAGATCAGCACATAGCTTCCCATTACATATATTCAAAAAAAGACTAAAATGGGTATCGGAAAAAATAGACCCAAATTCTTTAGTTGTTCAAAGACTTAAACGTACTCCTGCCATAATTAATAAACTTATACGGGATCAAACTAAACATATGAATCTATCGCAGATGCAGGATATTGGAGGATGTAGAGCAGTAGTTTCAAATATAAAACAAGTCAAAAAACTATGTGAAGAATACTATGAAGAGGGAAAACATTGTGACCTTAAACATGAATTTAAAAATAAAAAAGATTATATTACCACCCCAAAACCAGATGGATATCGAAGTATTCATTTAGTTTATCGATACAAAAGTGATAAAACAAAAAAATATAATGGATTATTAATAGAAGTTCAGATAAGATCAAAATTACAGCATTATTGGGCAACTGCCATAGAAACTGTCGGACATTTTACAAAACAAGCACTTAAATCTAATGAAGGAGAAGAAGAGTGGCTTACTTTTTTTAAATTAATAAGCACAGTGTTTGCTAAAAAAGAAAATCTTCCACTAGTACCTGATACACCTATTGATGAAACAGATCTATACAATAAAATAAAGGAATTGACTGATAGACTTCAAATAATAGAAAAAATTAAGAGTTGGGCAACATTAATTAAACTAATTGGTGAAATCGAAAAGAAAGAATCTCATAAACCATACTTTTATCTTTTGGAATTAGATATTGATAAAAAAGAACTATCTGTTAAAACGTTTGAGAAAAGAGATGAAGAAAAAGCAACCACTGCTTATTCTGCAGCAGAAAAAAATGCGACAGATAAAAAAATGAATAAAGATATTGTTTTAGTAGAAGCTGATACAACCAAAGAATTAAGAAAAGCATATCCTAATTATTTTCTAGATACAAAAGAGTTTTTATCAATATTAGAAGCATATTTGAAATATTCACCAAAAACAAAATAAAAAACATTTAATGAAACGACGAAATGTCCTCCTTAATGTTTTGTTATTGATTGCTTACTTCATTCTTCGTATAGAACGCCTCTCAAAATTACTCTGCAGAAGTAATTTTTCCACACTTACACATAAAAAACTCATTTAAAAAATATTTATAAACTTTTATTTTAAAAAATCATAAAGTTTAAATAATCTCTATCCATAGTCTGATGTATGGAAAACATAATAACACTCAACAAAGTTAACAAGTCTGACTCAGAAATAGTTGGCTTCAAAGCGATTGATTTAGCAGAATTATTCAACAAAAAGATTAACATATCAATCTGCTTCATAATCAAAACAAGTCTTTTTGATAGCTTCATAGAAATAAACAATCTAAAACATCAAATAAAATCATTAATTGAAGAAACAAATTATAACAGCGAAGAATCACTAGAAGAAACATATCAGAGTATAAAAGAATTGTTTGAAAAACACGAATTCTCAGAACAAGACCAGAATGAGTTGATGGAAGCATACGAAACACTAGCAATAGATATAGAACACATAGATATTGCAAAACTAGTAACAACCATTGAAAAACCATTCTTAACAATTATTGGAAGTCCAAACTACGTTGATGATTCCGAAAACAACGATTCAATACTACAAAATGTTAGAGGAAAAAACGGTTTATTAAAAGCCATAAAACACTGCTGGATATCCCTTTACACACCTAAATCATTGCAATACAGGAAGAACAACAAAATTAAAGTGGAAGAAAAAATGGCCATCATAATCCAAAGAATGATGGAAGTCCAAATATCTGCGCAAACATACACTGATGAGGAAGAAATAATTGTAAAAACATTCATAGGACAACAAGATTATCATGAAGAATTTGAAAAGGACATAGCAATATTCTCAAAAGGAAACTTGGAAATAAAAAACACTAAAGTCAACGCTCAAGAACAAAAATATGTAAGAGACATGAGAGATAACAATTTAGTTAAGAAAGCATTGAAAGAAGAAGGCATAAGCCAAAAACTAAATGATAAAGATGTTGAAGAAATAGCAAGGATAACTAAAAAAGCAGAGGGCTACGTAGAAAAGCCACTAAAAACTTTTTTTGTGCTTACAAAAAACAAATTATACCTTTTATTCA
>JAHJDK010000191.1 GCA_018812505.1 Nanobdellota archaeon
TGTCATAAGACATAACGGACATTTTTGTTTTTCCATAAAAAAACTGCCTCGAAACAGTATATAATAGAAGCAGTGAAACTAGTTTCAGTGCTTTAGAATGATGACATTTCTCATGCCACGCCTTTTCCTTTCCACCAGACCCCTGCCTTCCAGCCTGTCCAGTATTCTTGTGACCTTGACCTTGTTGAGTTTGGAGATTTCCACTAATCTTGATTGTAATATTGAACCGTCGGATTCTATTAATTTCTTGAGAATTGTTTTCTCGTCTTTGCCAAGATCATTCATTATCTTCTGATAGTTCTGCTTTGTTATTTTCTTTGATTCGACCTGAGGTCTTATATTTCTGATTCTAGTTATTATCTTTTCTTCCTTGGAAAAGAATATCAAATAAAATCCTATAATCATTATGAAACCCATTATACCAATGCCGACATTGGTTTGAAATTCAATAGTACCCCACATTGGACAAGTATCACCATGTTCACAAGAAGTACTTACAATATCATTCATTGCAGTATTGAAAGAAAATATTATGAATCCTAATAAGATTGCTATAGCAATCACAAGAATTCCAACTATTCTATTTTTCATTATAAATCATTGATTTTAGTAGTTTAAATAAATTAAAGAAAGTGATTTATTTTTTCTTGGCAACAGCTTTGTTCAGGTCCTTGAGAAGTTTTTCTATTTTGATTCCATGAGCCTCAGCTGCCTGTCCGACAGTCTCCTGAGAGGACATGTGGCACATGGCGCATTGTAGACCTTTCTCAAAAAATACTTCCATAGTTTCAGGATGTTTTGTTATAAGCTCTTTCAAGTTCATATTTTTTGTTACTTTTACCATCCAAATCACTTTACGATTATGCACTGGACCGGGCAAGTGTTTGCAGCGTCCTCGTTGCAACCTGCGTCCTTGACTGTAAGCTCAAAGTTCTTACCAACCTTCTTTCCGCCCTTTAGGACTGACTTGCCGTCATCACCCATGTCCCAAAAGTCAGGGCACACTGCCGCGCACGCTCCGCAACCAATGCATTTTTCTTTTTCATGAATTATCTTTGGCATATAAAATACCGTCATTAATTATTATTTACAGATTTCCTTCTAAGCCTAATATGCTTATAATTTGGCATTTTATAAAGATTATTATAGAGAGGGCTTTGTGTTAGCAAGTCCTAAAAACACTTGACTTTATACACAAAAAACACTATTTACACAAAGCCTATAGAGAGACAATTTCTCTTAATTTTTCATTTTAAAGATAGATTTCTGCTAAATCTTACATCATTTTACAAATTTTCTTAATTTCTTCTACTAAAACTTCACTCTCTTCTTTGTTGTTATAAAGGTAAAGAGAAACTCTGGCAGAACCTTTTAAATTATTTGCATTAAACCAAGAATGAACGCAATGCATTCCAGACCTTATCATGATATTTGAGCTTTCATTCAGAATTCCTGCAATTTCGTGAGGATCAATTCCTTTAATGTTAAAGCTGATTATCCCGCTTCTCTTTTCAGGTTCATTTTCACCTAAAATTTCTATGCCTAAATTACAAAACCTCTTGGTTATGATTCTGTTCAAATCTATTACATGACTTTCAATGTTTTTTATCCCAATTTTTGTTAAATACCTTACTGCTTCTGCAAAACCGATAATGCCTGCATAATTCTGCAATCCAGCTTCAAACCTTTCGGGTATTTCTTCTTCTTCGTAACTAACATAGGTGCTGTTTTTTACAGTATCGCCTCCAATAATAAATGGACTTAATTTTTTCAACAAATCGAGTTTCCCATACAATGCTCCAATACCACTTGGTCCACACATCTTATGACCTGAAAATGCAAGAAAATCAATATCTAACTTTCTAACGTTTATCTCTTTGTGTGGAACAGATTGAGCACCATCTATTAAGACCAAACTATTATTTTCATGCGCAAGCTTTATAATTTCTTTAATGGGGTTACTAGTACCATCTAAATTGGAAGTATGAACAGTAGAAACTAACCTAACATTCTTATTTAACTTATTCTGGAAATCATTTAAATCACCTAATTTAAACACTTCATGCCCAATCCCCTTTCTTCTCAATAATTGAAATGGAAGCAGTCCGCTATTATGTTCTTTGTCACTTGTTAGAACCATATCCCCCTTTTCAAGATTTAAAGAATTAGCAATTAAGTTGATCCCTTCTGTTGTATTTTTCGTGAATATGACTTCATTTATTCCTTTAGCACCCAAAAATTTTTGTATAGTTTTTCTTGAATTGTAAACTTCATTAGTAACTTTTCTTCCTAATCTATGTATGCTTCTGCCAGCACAAGCTGGAAACTCTTTATAATATCTGTTGATTGCATTAATAACATGAATTGGTTTTAATGTAACGCAGGCAGAATCCATATAAATTACTGGTTTTCCACTTGTTTGTTTCTTAAAAATTGGAAAATCTTCTCTTATTTTTTGAACATTCAGAGACATTTATTCACCTTCAATATAACAACTTTCTTTACATATGTCACCTTCTCTTTCTTGACAACCAATTTCATCCCCGCAACTGCATTCTTTATTCTGACATAAAGGACTTTCACAATCAACATTTATTTTAAAAACATCACCCAATCCTGTATAAACACATGCTTCTTGTGAGTTCTCACCATCACAGTTACCATATATGATAAAATTAAAAATTCCTATCCCAGAATAGATAATGCTCACAATCATAAGAATCGTAAATATCCAAGATATGGTTTCGAAATGCCTAAAAGTGAATCTTGCTAATTTAGGCTTTCTTCTTAATAATTTACCCATTATTTGGCTTTTTAATCTCTGATCTAAACCTGAATCACAAGGTTTTAGTCTAATTCTTTTAAAGACACATTCAAAAGCTTCTCGTGCGATTTTTCTATGGGTTGCACTAAATATTCCCAAGATACCAAATACTACCAAAGCTATTAAGCATATCATTTTTAGTCACCATTAAAATCAAAAAATAAAAAAAATTAAAAAAGGGGAATCTTACGCACCACATCCTGCTGCAGTTGCTGAACCTCCCTGTGTATCAAAGCCAAAACCAGGTGCTGGATTACCAAAAGAGGTCATGTCAGTATTGCATTCTTCAGGCTTACTTGTAAAAGCTCCACATATTGTGTTAAGGAGACTTTGCGCGTCTCTTGCAGAGCTTGCCTGTTTTCCATTTATTACTAATGTTGGAGAACCCCTCACACCATATTCTTTGTTTTCTTTATCATATACGTTGAACGGTGGGAAATTGCCACTCCATCCAGTTTTCTGGGGATCTTCAAAAAGCTCTGTAACTTTATACAATTCATCAGTTTCTTTCACACAACCATTTATGTTTGCTTCTGTAAGTCCAACTGTTTCAAGTGCTCCTTCAAAATCGTCATCTTCTAAGAAAGCACTAAGATATTGAATATATTTGTCATTATAGTCTCTTTGTATACAATACTGTCTTAATTGTTCATCAAGCTCTTTCTTACCATGCATCGCGTAATTGACGAATTTGACTTCAAAGTCTATCTTATCGCTCAGTTCCTTGACTACGGGCAAAATTCCCTTTTCAATTTGAGTGCCGTACGGACAGTGCGACATTACAAACAACTCCACATTTGGCTTGCTTGATTTCTGAATATCTGAAGGTGTCTGCGTCGATGGTACTGGTGTGTCAGAGTTTTCTGAAGGCATTTTCACAGATGTGTCAATCGGTGGTGAAAGGAAAACATATGAGCCGTCCCTTGTCACATACACAGGGATGTTGTTTCCCTGATAAGAGACAGTGACATTGTACAAGCCTCCTGCCTCGTCAACAGAAACAAAGGTTGCCTCTGTCCCAGGCTGGACAAGATTTTCATTAATGTATCTGATTGCTGTATCGGATGCCGACTCTGGAGTTTTTTCATTCAGAAGCTGTGTCGATGACATGCTTCCCGTGAGAGCATTCAACAAGAACCCTGAAGTAAAGGCAAAAACAACCAGCACGGCTGCTATCACTGTTTTTCTGTTAGCTGATATCCCAGTTCTCTTCGATTCCCTATTTTCATGTTTATGTAAGTGTTCATGTTTTCTTTCAGTCATGGAATATTCTATAAAGAAAGGCCTTATAAAGAATAACTATGAAACCAGTTTCACTATTTTAATATGATAAGATTTCCCATTCCTCTTCTTCTTCTTTCCACTAAATTTTTAACTTCAAGATTGTCCAGAACCCTACTGACTTTAACTTTTGATAGTTTTGTCTTTTCTACCAATTCGTTTTGAAGAATGGTCCCACCAGAATTGACGATTGTTTCATAGATAATTCTTTCATCACTTTTCAACTTTTTTAAAACTTTTTTCCAATCGTCGACTCTCTCTATTTTTTTGGACTGTTTTGATGTAAGCATAAAAATACCGAGAACACCAAGAACCAAGACTGCTGTGAAACCCATATACATTATAGGAAGTGATCTTTCCAATGGACATATATCATCATGTATGCATTTCATTTCATTCATGAGATAAATCAGCATTATTCCAAACACTACACATAGCCCTAATAATATTAATCCAATAAATTTGGATCCCATATGAATTTCAAATCTTCTCATAGTTTCACTTAAATTATTATGATTTTTATCTATATTTAATCCTTTAAATGTTATTATTTTTTCCTCCCGATTCTTAAAGCATTCAGTATAACAGCCAAACTCAAACCCATATCTCCAACAGCAACAGCTAACCATAAGGTAACAATACCAGGAAACGTCAAAATAGCAAAAGAACTTTTAATTAAAATGGAAATGGAAACATTTTGTTTTACCACAGACATTGTTTTTTTGCTCAAATTAATAAGATAACTCACTTTTGTCAAATCATCATGCATTAATGCAATATCAGCTGTTTCAATTGCTATATCAGAACCAATAGCACCCATAGCTATGCCAACATCTGCCTTTGCTAGAGCAGGAGCATCATTTACCCCATCACCTATCATAACTACATGCCCATATTTCTTTAACAACTTATCAATAACATTGACTTTGTCTTCAGGCAGAAGTTCTGCATAATACTCATCAATAACAAGTTTCTTTGCAATAGCCTTTGCTACTCTTTCATTATCTCCTGTAAGCATTACTGTTTTAATTCCTTTATTTTTTAGCTCTTTTATAGTGTTTAAAGAGGCATTCCTAATCTTATCCATCAACGCAATTATACCAATAATATGATTACTATTGCCAACTAACACAATGGTTTTCCCTTCGTTTTCAAGCCTTTCTATTAA
>JAHJDK010000192.1 GCA_018812505.1 Nanobdellota archaeon
AGAACTATTAAAAAATAATTTACAGATAAAAAATAACGATTTTAAAAATAAACATGCACTGATAATCGATAATGAAGAAGAATTGAAGATTTTGAATGAGTCAATACTCTGGTTAAGCAAGGAATTTGAAGATTCAGAAAAAGCTAGTTTTGAAGATTTGAAAAAAAAGAAAGAATCATTTGTTGAGCAAAGAATTAAGATTTTTGAAAATCTGGAGAAGATAAATTCTCGTGAATCAACATTTATTGCTATGAAGAGTAATTCCAATGAGATAATAGATAAGATATCTAGATTAGATAATTGTCCTGTTTGCTTACAGACAGTTAATGATTCTCATAAGAAAAAAGTTACTGAAAAGGAGAATCTTAAGATAGTTAATATTGAAGAACAAGTAGCTAAGTTGTCTGAGCTTAAAAGGCAGAGAAAAGAAGAACTTAAAGTTTTAGATGATGAGATTAAAGTGTTGGATGAAAGCATTAATCAACAAAAAGTATTGTTAGTCAGGAAAGAACAATTACACCAGTATAAAGAGAAAAAAGAAAAGTTGATGAAAGAACAGTTAAGATTAGAGAAAGAACAATCAGACATTGTGAAAGAGTCGCAAGAGTTAACTAACCTGTTAAATTCAAAAAAAGGTTTACAGGAAAAATACTCTGAAGCGAAACAATTATTAGATAATATAAAAGAAAAGCTTAAGGTGGAAGAGATAAAAAAGGCTGAAAAGATTAGAGAGAAAAAGGTGCTTGAGGAAGTCATGCAAAAACTAATAGTTGAGATAGCAAATAAAGAAGCGTCAAAAAAAGAACTATCCTTTGTAAATGAACTTACTACTTGGTTGATGAAATTCTTCTTGAACTTAATATACTTGATGGAAAAGCAGATAATGCTTAGCATACATCAGGAATTCAATGAACACTTTCAGGATTGGTTTAATATTCTTATAGAAGATGAAAATCTTAATGTCAGACTTGATGAAACATTTTCACCTATCATAGAACAAAACGGTTATGAAACCTACATGGTTAATTTGTCTGGTGGGGAAAAAACCTCTGTAGCACTAGCTTACAGGCTGGCCTTAAACAAAGTTATAAATGAGTTTATAGGATTGGTGAAGACCAAAGATTTGTTGATACTTGACGAGCCGACAGATGGTTTTTCATCAGAGCAGCTTGACAAGATAAGAGACTTGTTAGAACAATTAAGGATAAAACAGATAATACTAGTCAGTCATGAGCCAAAGCTTGAGAGCTACGTTGATCATATTATAAGGGTTCACAAGGAAGGACATATAACTAGGATTATAACATAATAACATAAAAAATGAGTTCTTTTCCAAAATTGAAAAATAAAGCAATTCTTGCACCAATGGCAGGAGTGACAGATGTTGCATTCAGGGCTTTAGCCAGAGATTATGGTGCAGCTCTTACTTACACTGAATTTGTCAGCAGCGCAGGTATTGTGAGAGGAAACATGGAAACCTTGCGAATGCTGAAAGTTGATTCTTCTGAGAAGCCAATTGGAGTTCAGCTTTTTGGTTCTAGCACTGAAGAAGTTGTCAAAGCTGCGATATTACTGGAGAATAAATTTGATGTGATTGATATTAATTGTGGCTGTCCAGCTTATAAAGTAATCAAGACTGGTGCTGGAAGTGATATGCTTAGAAAACCAGAGCTAATCGGAGAACTGGTTGGTAAAGTGGTTTCTGCTGTTAAGAAACCTGTTACTGTAAAGCTGAGGTTGGGAACTGACAGCAAAAACATAAATGCTTTGAAAGTTGCAAGAATTGTTGAAGATGCAGGCGCTTCTGCTATTACAGTTCATGGGAGAACTGCAAGACAGGGTTATAGTGGAAATGCAGATTGGGATATTATCAGGAAAGTGAAAGAATCTGTAAATATTCCTGTAATTGGGAATGGAGATGTCTTTAAGCCGCAAGATTTCAAAGAACGATTGGAAGAGAGTGGTGTTGATTACATAATGATTGGCAGGGCTGCGATGACTAATCCTTATATTTTCAGACAGATAATTGATTACTTGGATCTTGGGGTTTATGAGTGGGCTGATAAGAAAGAAATATTTAAAGCTTATATTAAAAAAGCAGAAAATTACAACATAGATTATCAGCAAGTAAAGAATCATGCTTTGAGTTTTACCAAAGGACTTGTTGGTGGAAAAAACTTAAGAACAGAGCTTGTAAAGTGCAAAACGATTGAAGATGTGAAAAAGTTTATGAATAAAATTTAATTCTTATAAACAAAATTTCTATGTTCAAATTTTAGTGATGATTTACTGATTTATTTTCATAATTTTTCAAAAGCTTTAAATAACAATTTTCTTTAATAACATTGATGAGGTTTACAAAGATAACAATAATCAGTTCAAGGAAGCCCAGAGATCCTGATATTAACGATTTGTTACAATGGTTTGGCGGAAGCCTTGGATTGTTTGGGATAAGAGATAAAGATAAGAGTTGCTTTAGAGTGTTTATTATTTTATTGAAGAATTTGAAAGAAGAGGGTCCTATAAGTTCTGATGACATCGCTCTTAGGGCAGGTCTTACCAGGGGAACTGTTGTTCATCATTTAAATAGGTTGATGGCTTCTGGAATTGTGACTGGTGAGAAAGGTGGTTATCAGCTAAAAGTTGACAAGTTGGAATACTTGGTAGATCTCATAAAGGACAACGTTGATAGGGCATTTGAAAATCTTAAAGAGATTGGACGAGATTTGGATGATAAGCTTGGATTGTGAAACTTTCTTTTTAAAACCAAAACCTTATTAAAATAGCTTCTTATACCTTAATTTATGAATAAACTGCCTTTTGAGCTTAAAGAGAGAAAGATTCTTGTTAAGAGGGAGGCTAGTACTGATTCTAAGTTTGGAACGAATCCTGATGATAGACCTATAAAACAACTTATCAATTATGGTGTTGTCAACATTGACAAGCCAGATGGTCCATCCAGTCACCAAGTTTCTGCTTATGTCAAACAAATCCTAAATCTGTCTAAGTCAGGTCATTCAGGAACTCTTGATCCAGGTGTTACTGGTTTGCTACCTGTTGCTCTTGAAAAAGCAACCAGGGTTGTGCAGTCATTGCTAACTGCAGGCAAGGAATACGTTTGTTTGATGAGATTGCATAAAGATGTTAGTGAACAATTAATCAGAGATGTGATGGGTTCTTTTGTTGGTAATATAAAACAGCTTCCACCGAAGAAATGCGCTGTTAAGAGACAGGAACGATACAGAACTATTTATTATCTTGAAATCATAGACATTGATGGTAAAGACGTGCTGTTTAGGGTTGGAACCCAGGCAGGCACTTATATTAGGAAGTTATGTCATGATATCGGCAGAAAATTAGGTATTGGTGCTAATATGTTTGAACTTAGGAGAACAAAAGTAGGTCCTTTTAAGGAAGACACCTTGTGTACTTTGCAGGATTTGAAAGATGCTTATTTTTTCTTTAAAGAGAGCGGTGATGAGACTTATTTGAGAAAGCTTATAATGCCTCCTGAATACGCTGTTCAGCACTTGCCAAAGATATGGATATTGGATTCTGCGGTTGATGCTTTGTGTCATGGAGCGACGCTTAAAGTTCCAGGAATTTCAAAGTTGCATACTGGAATTGAGCCTGATATGAAGGTTGCAATTATGACTTTAAAGGATGAATTAGTTATGACTGCTATAGCTCGATTGAACTCAAACAAGATGTTAAGTGAAGATAAAGGGGTTGCTGCAATGCCTGATCAAGTGTTCATGGCTCCTGGAATTTATCCAAAAATTGAAAAAGTATAAAAAGAATGACTTTCTAACTATACTTGAAATGGTCAATAAAAATAATTCTAAGAAAAATGTTTCTGGGAAAGAGATTTCTGAAAAATCAACTCCTAAAGTAAGTGCTACTGAAAAAAAGAGAATAAAATACAACAAATACGTTTTTTGGGGTTCATGGATAGTATGGTTTTTAGTGATGCTTCCAATGTACATTCCAAACAAATGTGCTGCTTTTTTTGAACCTATATTACATGCATCTTTCGAATGTCCTATAGTGTCAATGATTATAAGTATGATATTGGGTTCTTTATTCATGGCTTTCCTGACTTGGATTGTTGGCTGGATAGTTATATGGTTATACTTTTATCATAAAGAGCTCACTTGGAAGAATATAAAGAATTTTTTCAAGGAATAAAAATAAAAAATTAAAATGCCAAGAAAGAAGAAATCAAGCGGTAAAACTAGTGCAAAGAATAATCTTAAAACTAAAAAGAACTCTAAAACTCCAAGCAAATCTTGTTGTTCTTTAAAAGGTCCTTGGAATAGAGATAAAACTGCTTTGGTGTTGTCAATAATTCCTGGTTTGGGACAGCTTTACAAGAAGGATTGGGTTGATTTCTTTGCGATTTACTTTGGTTTCTTGGTTGCTTTGTGGTGCTGGGGTGTCAAGAATATTCTTCCTGAGGAAATGTTTTGGTACTCTTTTTTGAATGTTCTTGGTTGGATTATACTTTTAGGAACTTACGCTTGGAATCTAGTGGATGCTTATAGGAGTTAATCAAAATATTTTTATATGTTTGTTATTATTAATGGTTATATGAAGAAAATATTATTCTTGTTTATTACTTGCATTTTACTTGTTAGTTGTGGTAATCCTGAAGTGGTTGTTGAACAGGAAGATTCTTTAGATTCATTGATACCTGTAGTTGATTATGAAGATGTAAATATTGAATCTTTAGGCAACAGGTATGATGGTGTTATTGTAGATGTGCAGGGTACTATTATGAGTGGTGAGCATCAGGGAAAACAATTTATGAGGCAGGACATTGTTTATTCTGTTGATAAAAAGAGTTTTAGGAATTATTTTTTGGCGGAGTTAAGACCTGCGTTTGACTGGATTGTTGATAATACTCCTGAAGACGCAATCTTTTTGAATTGGTGGGATTATGGTCATATGATTAGAGGTTATACTGGCAGGGAAGTTGTTGTATATTCTCCTTCTGAGGATTTGCTTTGGAGTTTGGCAAGTGGTCAATGGGATGTTTCTGGCAGTGGTGATTTTTCTTCTGATGAGTTGATTTCTGATGTTTTATTCGGTTTGTTGTTTGATGCTGGAAGAACTGCTGTCGTGATGAATAAATACTATGCTGATTATGTTTTTGTTGTTGATGTGGACTTGAATGTGTTTGGTGATATAATTGTTTATAAGTTGGGTTTGTATAGTGACTTGTCGGATGAAGATAGATTTGCCAAGATTCAAGATTCAGTAATTGCGAAGATGCTTGAAGAAAGTTCTATTAATGGTTTTGAATTAGTTTATACTGATAATTTTGCCAAGATTTATAAGAAAAATTAGTTTTTTTCACAAAAGGTTTTTAAATAAACTGTTATTCTTTAGTGGTGAAAGTGTATTGTATTAATGAGCAAATACTACAACGAGAACCTGAACCTACACAGGAATTCATGAAAAACCTGTTGCAAAACATAGATGATGCTGTTTCAGAAGATGTAATTGTAAAACATAACCCTTGCAGATTTAAAGCTGATAATACACATATTCTTGATAATGCTTATTTTATAAGAAGAAATAAAGGTTTGATAAATCCTATGATTGCACTAGTCTATACAGGAGAATGCTCAGAAAATATTAAAGTATGGTCTTATGATGATAAAATTGATACTGCAATCAACTCAACAATTGCAAGTTCTGAGTCTAAAGTTGACTTTGAAAAACACTATTTAAGGCAAAGATTTTTAAGGAAACGTATTTAACACTTTAACATCATATTCTTTTAAGAAATTTTCAAGTCTAACATTAAATATGTCATGTTTATCCCTTGTCAGTACATCAGCATCTGTTTTGATTGCTGCTGCAAGCATGACTGCATCACTAGGGTCATGCTCTTCAGTGTCAAGTTTTGGAAGGATGGACTTCACGAAAGAATGCTCCTGAGCAGGATTGCCAGGATGAACAGGGATTTCTAAAACTAGAAGCTTATCTGTTTTGTGAATAAATTTTCTCGTAGCAACTTTTACATCATCATGGATGTGGTGCTCGACATGAACTAACTCTTCAACATTAAAACTTGTTACTGCACACTTAAATTTTTTCATAAGATTACTGAGCTCTTTCTCTTTGTGATGCTCAAAAATCCATATGAAAAAGCAGGTGTCAATCAAAAAATCAATTTTTTCATCCAGAGAAACTCTTTTAAGATGATTGAATAATTCTTTCATAAAAGTTTTTTTATCTGAGATATTATAAAGTTTTGGATTTTTTACCAACTTTTTTAAACAGTTATTATCTTCTTATTTATTCGCATGCGCATAAAGTATCAAAAAAAGGAACGTGTTTGTTTAACTTGTGATGAAAGACAGGATAAATTAAGAACTTTAAGAGAATTAAATAAAAATCCTCATAAGATTAAGATTGGGGTGTATCTTGAGGACTTGTTGAGCAACTATACTTGTTTAATGGAAAGATCAGGATTCAGATTTGTAGGAAATAACTATATAGATTATGTGATTGACTTTGAAGACAGGCGAGAGGTTTATCTTTTCAAAAGAGATGGTTTAAAATATAATTTATTGACTTTTGAAAAAGATGATCATTTAGAGTTTGAAATTTATTCTAATCATCAACAGTGAATAATCTCGAATCTTTAACTTTGAACAAGCCGATTCTCGCGCCTGCATCGAGCCATCCATGAGCGTAGTTCAAAGCGCCGAAAGCAAGCACATAATTATTTTTTCCTTTGAAGTGTTTTGCATCTTCGTAGTAGCGTGAGGCCATGTCTAGAAAATCCTTTGCTTCATTGATGCGTTCTTGATCCATCTCTGACTTCTTAACCATCTCGAGTGCTTCTCCTGTTATTGAGAAATATTTGTTTAATCTTGCGTCACAGACAATGTTTATTTTTTTTGAAGTCATTTATTCACATATTGTTTGGCAGTATAAAAAAGTTTTGAAAAAATTTAATATTTAAACTTTTTGCATAAGAATTGTATTCTTTTCTTGTTGAATAAAGTTGAAAACAAATCTAGCAGAAATATTAAGTAGAATAGTATCAAAAATATTTTCAGTAGAAAATAGTTGCTAATATTAATCATTAAATTGTTAAAATGGGGGACTGCTAAGAATAATAGTCCTGATAGAACTAACCAATATATAGAGTAGTTCAAGCAGATGTATCCTTTGTAGTTTAGCATTTTGTTTGAGTAATCCCATAATTTTAGGTTGTAGATTTTTTTTATAATAATTCCTGTGAACAACTCCATTAAGGTCAACAAAATACCTGCTATTATAACTTTTATAATGAAAGAAATGTTTACTAACCATAGAAAATATATTGCTATGACTGATAATCCGTGTATTATCAGGTATGGTCCTCTTAGAAATCCTGGGTTAAGAAAATTTTTAAATGGTTCTTTTGCAAATATGTTTCTCCAAATCAATTCTAATATGTATCCTGTGATGCTTGCTATTGAGAATAGAAAGAGTAGTTTCATAATCATAATGAGTTGTTATTTTACTTTCATATAAAAAGCTATTCTAAAATTATAGTTTTTTTTAGAAAAATTTAAATAATTTCAAACTAGATTTTATTTATATGATAGATTGGCAGCGATTCAGAGAGCAGGTTGACCTTGATATTTTTAAGAGAGTATTCAGTAATAGTTTAGAGGTTGGTAATGAGAAAATATTAATTATTGGTGACTATGGTTTTAAGAATAGAGTTTTATCACCTATATTGACTAATGCTTATGCTTTGGCTGCCAGAGAGCTCGACTTAAATTACAATGTTTTAATGCAGAATTCCAAGGCAAGAGGTGACTTTGCTGATGAAGTTATGATTTATGCTCTTAAAAGACTGCCAAATAGAAGTGTTATTGTTTTGAATGTTTCTAACAGGATTGGAAAACTTGGTTCTTTAGGTTTAAGCTTTAGGAAGTTTTGTGCTGATCATGAACACAAGTTTATCACTTCTTCTTCGCTTGGAAGTTTGTCAAATGATAGTTTAAAAGATGTTTTGAAGGTTTTGAATGTTGACTATAAGAAGATGGATGCTCGTGGTCAGAGGATAAAAAAGTTTCTTGATTCTGGAAGAGAAGTTAACATAACAACTAAGATTGGAACCGATATAACTTTTGACATTACAGGTAATAAATCCATAGTTAACTCTGGAAGATACAATCAGACAGGTGCAGGCGGCAACTTGCCTGCTGGAGAGGTTTACACTTTTCCAAGACTTGACAAGGTTGAAGGCACGTTCTATGTTGATGGCAGTTTAAGATTAAAAGATAAAACTCAGCTGATTAGAACTCCTGTTAAGATAGATGTTGAGCATGGCGAGATAAGCAATATATCAAGTGATTATGAAGGTAATCTGTTCAAGGAAACACTTGAATGGGCCCATAGGAGAGCTAAGAAGCCTCAGACTATAAGAAAAATAGCTGAGCTTGGAATAGGAATTAATCCTAATGCAAAAATAATTGGTGCTACTATTATAGATGAGAAATCTTTGGGAACTGCGCATATCGCTAATGGATCTAATGCTTGGTTTGGTGGAGCTATAAGAGCTATAGTTCATTTAGATCACGTTTTTAAGAATCCAGTCATAAGGATTGATGGGCGATTGTTAAGGGTTTAATCACTCCATGATTTTTTTCATCTTGACTAATCCTGTTTCTTTAAATCCTTGTTTCTCCCAGAAATCGAATGCTTTTGATTGTTTGCAAGTTGTTAGTTCAACTCTTCTTATACCTTTTTTTCTGGCTTTCTCGCTTATGAATCTGAACATCTGGTTTCCGACTTTTTTGCTTCTGTATTCAGGATGGACTCCTGTTTGGTATATGTGAAGCAAATCTCCTTGATTCCAAGGTTTAATTAAGCAGAAAATGAATCCTAGTATTTTGTTGTTTTCTTCAGCGTAAACACAGTATTCTTTTGCGTTTTCGTAGCTTTTACTCAAGATTTTAATGGCTTCCTCATGAGTCCATTTCTCGTAAAAAGGAGATTCTATAAATATTTGTACGAACAAGTCAGCAACTTTTTCAATCTCTTTTTTGTTCTTGAAATTTTTGATGTTCATCTGGCTATTTCACATCCACCTGCTGGTAATGCTCTGATTATCTCATCTAAGTCCTCAAATTTTAATTTGTGTCTTATCATCTTGGCTATTTCGCTTGCCTTTTCTCTTCCTTGCAGTATTTCAACGTATTCCTTGCAGTTCTTTTTCATAGCATTATGTGGTGCTGCCATTATTTTTTCGTTATAGACTCCTATTGCAAGGTTCATTTTTGGTTGTAGATAATTAGTTTTTCCTCTTATCATGAATGCTCCTTTTGGCAGTAGA
>JAHJDK010000193.1 GCA_018812505.1 Nanobdellota archaeon
AGTACGTAAAAAGTTAGGTTTGTGTTGTTCTTAGATTTTGGAATAGGTTTTGTCCTTGTAATTTCCATGTGTGAAGCACGGAAATTACTACATCAATCCATCTTTTTCCTTTCCAGTTTCTATAACAGCCTATTGTTTTTCTGAGCAAAACAACTGATCGAAGTTCTCGCTCAGCATGGTTATTATGAAGTGGAACACCTTCATAATATAATGCAGTGAACCAATCACTTCCACCGTTTTCAATATAAGTTCTAATACCTTTTGTTCCGTTAATTGACTTCAAACAATTAACTATATCTTTCAACAACCATTTTGCTTTTTCAATTTCTTTTTCGTTTGGCGGTCCAGTATTTAACTCTTTGAGTGTTTCATAAAGAACTAATAATCTGCGAAATTGTACATCTATCTCTTTATCATCTTTGGCGTAATCTTTAAACTCTCTTATTAAATGTGCCCAACAACGTTGTTTATGCGAATAATAGTCGTATCCTCCGTAACCATCAACGACTATCACCCCTTTAAAATTTCTGATTAGTTTCTTGAAATATTTTGCTGCTCTGCTTTTAGAAGCAAGAAATATGGCTCTTGTTTTTGTGAATACCCCCCAGACATAACCATTCTGACCATCTTCTCTAAATCCTGTCTCATCAGCATGCAGATAGGATTCTTTTTTTAGCCCTTCCAAAATGTTTTTTTGCGTTGGTTCTAACGCAAAAACGTATTTTGTTGCAATATTCTGGACTGTTCTAGAACTAAATGTTGGTGCGCCAAGTTCTCTGATAAAATCAGATATTTTATCGTGAGAGTTTGTGAGGTTTTTCAACATGATAACTATGCTTTGCAAGTTTCTCCCATAAATGTTATTTGGCAAATCAATCTTTGCTTCAACTATTTCTCCGGTTTCTGGAGAAAGGTATTGCATAAATCTATGCTCAATTGTTTGGACTGGTTTGTCAGGAAAATCAATGATTGTCTTGACACGATAACCAATTGGCTCACCTAATGGTTGTCCACTTATTGGACAAACATCAAGTTTGTGTTCTACAACCTTATCAGGTTCAGGTAGTTTAATTCCTCCACCATTACTACCTTTAGGTTTACCTGGAAAACGAGGCTTCTTCTTATCCTCATCAGAAGATGAATCTTCTGATTCAATTTCTTCATACTTAAATTTTTCATTCTTAGTGTTTTTCTTAAGCTGTTTAGAACTGGGTGTGTGAGGGTTATCAAACGCCTTAAGATATTGTTCTACTTTCTTGAGTCTCTCCTCGAGAGAAAGAATAATTTCAATCAATTGATTCTTAGACAATTGCCTAAGCTCTTTTTTTCTTGACAAGAACAACAACCTCGCAATTAAGATATTCTTTAGGACAATCGATTTTTGCACCAGTTCCAAACTTAGTAACTTTATGCTCAAAGTAGCCTCTGATGTTTTCTACTTCAATTTTGTTTGAAACAGTTGTTTTTATCTTTCGCATAAGACTTAATATATATAAGATATATATTAATCTTTCGGTTTTGAAACCCGAAATCTAAACCAAAAAAATCAGAAAAACAACAAAGAACCAAAAAAGCAGACTTTTTACGTACTGAGAAGCTCTGCTTTTTCAACCATTAAGGTTGCTGTTATCTCATCTTCCTCAAGTATCTTTGATTTTAGAATGTTTATTTTCTTCTCAAATAGTGGTCCGTCAAGCATCAATGTTTCGTATTCTCCTCCTTCGCCGGCAACGTTAAAACCTATCTTTTGATTTAGCATAGCTAGTTTGTCTATATCCTTATCAGTTATCTCTTTATTAAGCCAATTCTTGTTCAATCCTTCTGCGGCAATCTTTGTGATTATGAATTGAAATCCTTCTCTTACTATCTCTCGCATCTCTGTCTCCTGGTTTATGTGCCATAATGGATTAAACATCTTTAATGATAATGAATCACAGATTTTTTCGATACGTTCTCGTTGATAGTTTGAAAAAAGAGCACCTGTAACAATACCTTCAATCTTGTATTCTTCTTTGGCTTTTTTTATCGCTTCTTTTAAATCTTTAAGTTCATCTTCTTTCTCACCTTTGGTTGAGTGTGTCAAAAGAGGGATATTCATAGCTTTTGATTGTAATTCTGCAAGTTTTATTGTTGGAGTGTGAAACATGTAAGAATCAAGGTTTTCACTGGCTATAGTGATAAAACAGTTAATGGAGTAGTTCTGTTTTATCATAGTGTAAGCTGCATAAACACTATCCTTGCCTGTGCTTAGCAAAGCTCCAAGTCTTAAGTTATGGGTTGGGTAGAACTGCTTTAAATACTCAGATTTTTTCTTAAAGCAATTTTTTTTAGCTAATTTATCAAGTGATTTGTGAAAGTTGCTTCC
>JAHJDK010000194.1 GCA_018812505.1 Nanobdellota archaeon
AATTAGAAATCAGAAAATGGAAAGAATTCAGAATTTCTAAAGTTTTTAAAATTATTAGAGGAAAAAGACTTGTTGAAATAGATAGAATATCTGGAGAAGTTCCTTATTATTCAGCAAGTGATTATAATAATGGATTTACAGATAAAATTTCAAATCCGTTGTTTGTTGAAACGAATGCTTTAATTTATACAACTTTCGGGAAATGTTATTATGTGGAAAACGAATTTACTGCGAGTGATGAGATTAGTATTTTAAAAAATGATAATCTTAATTTATATACTGGATTATTCATTGCAACAATAATTACACAGAATAAATATAAATATACTTTTGGAAGAAAAGCGTTTGAGACTAGATTTTCTGATGATATAATAAAATTACCTGTTAATAAGAAAAATGAAATAGATTATAGATTCATGGAAGAATATATAAAAACACTTTCTTACAGTTCAGCATTATAATTTCTTTATCGTAGAAAAAGACTATCTGTCCGAAGGACTAAAAGCCCCTATATCAATTCGACCGTAGGGAGTGTAAATGTGCGTAGCACTAGAATTCCCCTTTTGTTTCTTTTCCTAAAAGAGACATCGTCAACTTATCAACACATATTATTAGAAGAGTTAATCTTTCAAGATTAGTTTTACTCGATTAAAAGGCACTATTCTCTCCAATAATCCTTTGTGTGTCGTTTTGTTGACAATGTCTTATTTTTCTAATCACAACAGAGTAAAATCAATAAAACACAAAATCTAAAAAAATAAAAAAAATTAACAACTACCTTGCGGTACTGCTGCTTGTTCTGGCTCGCTTATGACTTCATTACAATCAGCTGGAGCTTCGTCAAAAGCAGTGCATAAAGCTGACAAGTAACCGTTTGCGGTTCTTGCGCCATTATACTGAGCACCCTCTACAAACACGCTTGGGCTTCCTCTAGCTCCAAGCTTGTCGCCTAATTCTTTGTCAGCTAACATTAAGTCATAACCTTCCTCTTGCTCGCAAGTACTAATTGTTCCAACATCAAGCGACAAGGATTCTGCAACTGCTTGCCAACAAGTATCAGCGTTTCCAGAGTTACACTTACTGTTCATAGCAAGCGCGAAAGAAAACCATTCATCCATGCCATAATACTTTGCAACACAAGCTTCTCTAATGTTTTGGTTAAGCTCCTGTATGCCATGCATAGAACAAAGAACACTGTTTTCATCCAAGCAGTAATCAGGGTATCCACTTCCATAATTGCTGTATATAACATATTTTGGGTTGAAATCAGCTTCTTCCTTTAAAACCTGATAAGCAGGTTCAATAGCTTCCTCAGCCATATTACCATAAGGGCAGTAACTCATGACAAAGAAATCAATCTGAGGCCTGTTATCTCCTTTAGTAACACCAATTGATTCGAAAAACTCTGCTTGTTTCTGTTCATAAATAAACCATGTTGCACCAACAGCTTCATCTCTTATCCTGAAACCCTCTTTTGATTCAACAAATGAACCTTTAATCTGCTCATTGGTATTCCAAGTATTAGTTTCCAAAAGCTTTGAGTCAAAGATGTATGCTGGCAAATACGTCAAGCTATAATCCTCAACAAGTGATTGACCTTCTTCTGTATCAACATCCACAGTTTTTAATTCTGCTCCAGGAAATAACTGTTTTATTGCTGCAACAACGCTTGAAGTGTCGCAAGTTGGACAATTATCATCAGTCAATAAAATCACCTTGACTGCAACAGGTTTTGGAATTTCAACACATGCTTCATGCTCATAATCCATCAAGTCGCAAAAAGATCTTGCAAAGTCAAGTTCTGATCTTCCGCCACTGTAAGGTTCATTGTTCAGATACATTGTTGGACTCGCAGAAGCGCCAACTTCTTTGGATTTCGCTTCACTAGCTTTCAAAAGTTCAACACCTTTATCTCTAACACAAGAAAATATTGAATCAGAATCCAAACTTATCTCTGAAATACACTTAGCATACTGGCTTTCAGCACTAGTATAACCAGGTGCAAAGCATAACAAGTATTCTTGGAATAAATCAGGGTAAAGTTCTTGTATGCACACTTGTCTCATGTTTTCATCAACCTCAGGCTGTCCATGCAGACTTTGAAACACATCACCAACTGATTGAACTATGAAATACACGTTCAAATCTACAGCACCATCAAATCTTTGAGCTGCTTTTATAGCTTCAGTCTCTGCTTGCACACCATAAGGGCATTGACTCATTGCGTACAGGTCAAAAACAACTTCTGGTTCAGAACCAGTATCTGATTTTGAACTAAAAATCAATCCTAACACTACTGCAACTACAAGTATTATTAAACCTATGATTCCACTAACAGGAAAAGACTTCTTGCTATTCTTCACAGAAACATTTGAAGACTTCTTTGAAACATTCTTTTTAATATTCTTATTTGTTTTCTTCTTTACCGGCATAAAAACCACCCCATAATATTTGTAAAAAAAGTATTATTTATAACTTTATTGATTTAAACTTCATTTATTTAACTCTGATTCTACTAGTTTCTTAAACTCTTTGAAAGAAACTGAACCAACCAAAGGTTTATCATTCACGAAAAAAGTTGGAGTACCATAAATGTTTGAATCCAAACCCTGCTGATAATCAGTGTCAACAGCGAGTTTTGACTGGTTGTTTTCTAAACAACTATTAAACAAGTCAATGTTTAAACCAACCTCTTCAGCTATAGACAGTAAAGTGTTATCAGACAAAACCTCTTGATTATCAAAAATCTTCCAATGATAATCCCAATAAAATTCTGGTTCATTCATAAATACACACTCAGCAGCCAAAGCAGCTTCATAAGCAAACTCATGATGAGATAAAGGAAAATCAATGAAAACAAACCTTATATCATTCTTATAAGTTTCTAAAACTTCATTTAATATTGGAACAACAGTTTTAGTGTTAGGACAGGCAAAGCAACCAAACTCAACAACCGTAACTGTTGAATTCTCACTTCCAATATAAGGATGAATATTAACATTACCTGTTAAAACCGGATCTTTTTTGTCTAACATATCAGGCGCAGCACACACACTGTAATCTTTATCCACAAAAGTGTTCAGAGGATCAAAGATACAGAACTGATCATTATTAGGTCCGTTGCAGTTACCATAAACAGCAAAGAAATAAACTGACCTTGCAGAGAAGAAAATGCTGACTAAAAGCAATATAAGGAAAACCCATGAGATAAACTCAAAGTGCTTGTAAATCCACTTGCCAGTTTTAGGACTTTTCTTCATCAACTTGCCAGAAATCTGCGCTTTCAACCTTTTATCAAGTCCAGTCTCACACTTCCTAAGAGTAATCCTCCTAAAAACACAATCAAAAGCCTCCTTAGCAATAATTCTGTGAGTAGCACTAAAAATACCCAGAACACCAAACACAATAAGAGCAATAACACAGATCATTCCATTTGGACAACTATAAATATATTATAAAGTTTTTGATAGATTAGTTTGCGATAAAAACAAAGCACATTTATTTTAAAGCAAACTAAGTTTCAACGACTAATCAAACACTATAAATTACTTTTGTTGTTGACTAGGTTTGAAAGAAGTTGAAAAGAAAAAGAAGTGCCCCGAGCGAGATAGATTTATTTATAAAGAGAAATAGGGATATTAAAACCAAAAATTTTAAATATATGTTTCAACATCTAATATTATATGTTAGAAGATATAACTTTTATTGATTTGAAAATATTAAGTCTTTTTACAAAAGACTATCTGATTAATTATTCAATTAGAGAGATGACTCTTAAGCTAGGACTTAATTATTCTCACACATTCAAAAGAATCAATAATCTTGTAAAACAAAACATCCTAATTAAACATAAACATGGACAAGCAAATAGAATCACATTAAACATTCAAAATCTTAATACTGTACAACTAATAAGCTTTGTCGAGGAACAAGAAAGTCAGAAGTTAAACAACCCCAACTTAAAACTCATAGCACAAGAAGCAATCTTAACTGATCCATTTGCTTGCATTGGACTTTTTGGCAGTAGAGTGTCAGGCAAAGTAAGCAAAGAATCTGATTGGGATGTTTTTATAATTACGCAAAAAAGAAAAGAAATTGAAAAAATAGTCTCCAAATTTCCTCATATTGAAAATATTCAACTGCAAGTATTCTCACTAGATGAGTTTCAAGAGAGTATCCTATCCACAGAAGAAACAGTTGTAAAGCACATTTTAAGAAATAAACAAATTATTTATAATTCCCACCCATTTTACAACATAATATATAAATGGGAGAAAATAAAAAATGCTCCAAGCCAAACAAATTGAGAAAGAATACAATGAACTGCTAGTCAAAAAAGACAAACCAATAAAAGAAAACGCGAATGTTTTAAGCCATCTAAAATGGCAGAAAGCAGTGAATGATTTGGCACTTGCAAAAGGATTACTCAAAATATCTACAGATTCAAATATAAAAGACTCATTAGATTATCCAGACAACACAACATTCTTTGATTGGGTAATAGTTTGTTCATATTATTCAATATTTCACGCAACACAAGCATTATTAGGAATTAAAAAAATCAAAATAACCAGTAGACTACATCATGCAACAATGATAGCTTTTGCAAAACAATTCATAATAAACCAAGAGTTAGAAGAAGAATTATTCTTAATATATGAAGATACAGAAACTAAAGCTAAAGAGTTACTGGAAATATTTGAAGAAGAAAAAGGTAAAAGAGGATTATTTCAATATCACAGGTTATCAAGAAATAATCTGATACCTGCAAAAGAATCAATCAACAATGCGAAAATATTTCTAGAAGCAATAGAAAAAATCCTTATAAAAAAG
>JAHJDK010000195.1 GCA_018812505.1 Nanobdellota archaeon
ATAGTTGCAAAAAACATGACGGCGAATGGAAATGCGGCTGCAAAAACGAAGAAGAATGCGGCTACTGGATGATACAAAGCTTCAACATACAAGTAGAAGAATCAGAACTACCGCCAGAACCAAGCTTCTGCGGAAACGGAAGATGCGAAACAGGAGAAACAACTAATAACTGCCCAGAAGACTGCAAAGAAACAACATGCACAGACAGCGACGGAGGAATGAATTATTATGAAAAAGGTACTGCAACTACAAGTGAAACAAGTTATACAGATTGGTGCCAAATCGGAGGAGATTATCCAGAAGTTAATGAATGCTCTGGTAATGATTGTGAATTAGTTGAAGCCTATTGCGAGGAAGATCATATAATGCTCAAGAAATATGTTTGTCCAAACGGCTGCGAAGATGGCGCATGCTTGTCTGTATGTAGTGATACAGATGGAGGATTTGAACCTTATGTCAAAGGCGAAACGTACGTAAACGGAGAATTAGACAGTACTGATTATTGTATGAATGATGTTGAGCTGATGGAAAGAAATTGTTATAATGGTGATAGTAAATCTGGCAGATTTGTCTGTCCTAATGGCTGTGAAGACGGAGCATGCATAATAGGGGAAGAACCTGGCACTCAACAAGGAGAATTCTCCTTGAAGTGGGGTGAAGGTATTGAAAGAACATTTAACAAAGAATTCCCTGGATGGTTGGGTGACAGCTACTTTGAGGATGATGATGGACAAGAATATGAATATTCTCAAAGAATTGTTTTTCCTTATGGTCAATCAGTTGATTTTGGTTTAGTTGATCAAAGCTATGAACAGCCAATTCTCTACTTAAACCTTGCCAGTGAATATTATTTTTACAGATACGACTTGAAATTTGACAAAGCTGTTGACTGGATGAATCTTGATGATTTTGAAGAAATAACTATGTTTGGAAAATCATTTTTGATAAAAAATATAGCTGATGGTGATGATTTAGTTTTATACAGTAACACCTTGTCATCAATTGTATCAATGAATGAACCAATTATAATAACTGTAAATGAAAAAGATTATACTGTAAATATTATCGGAGCTAATGATGGCTCTGGCAGTTATGGAGTACCAACAGTTCATTTATCTGTTGATGGAATTATAAAAAGCATGGAAGAAGGCGACAACAAGACTATTGCAGGTCTCAATATATATGTTGAAGATGTAATGATTGATAGTTTTAGCGAGTCAGCAGCTGCAAACATAATTATAAACGGAGAACAAGGCAGAAGAATAAATCTAGATAAGATTTCAAATATAGAAGTTGATGGTAAATATCATAACTTGACAATTGTCGGAGCATCATCTGGCAGTTATGGACCAGCAGAAGTTCACGTTTCAGTTAATGATGATGTCAAAAGCATGCAAGAAGGAGAGGTCAAAGTTATAAGTGGTCTAACAGTGATGGTAAGCGACATATTCATATCTACTGTTGGCGGAACATCTGTGTCTGCAGAGCTCTTATTTGGTGTTGATGAGTTGAACCTTGGAAGTTATTTTGGAGACTATTGGACAACTATCGAACTCAACGGCGAAGAAATGGATGGTGTTGAAGTCCAAAAACTAGGAAGCTCTAGCGCAGTATCAGACATTAGTTTTAGGATAATACCTGATGATATTGAGAATGAAGCTATTGGTGAAGAGTATGAATGGCTGGCTTTAGGAGATACATTCATTGACCAATTGTTTGGATGGGGATTAGAATTTAAAAGTGTAGAACCTGCTTTTAAAAGCAAAACAGACTCATTTGTTGGATTGTATACACCTGATAATGAATTAAAGATGATATTCGAGAACATAAATGGTGATGAATATCAATTTTCACCTTTAAGATTTTATGCAAGAGATAACTTGACTTATGGCGAGGACTTCGGAATCTTTGCAGAGGGCGAATCAATAAAGAAAGGTTCTATATTCATCTTACTAGATAACAACTCTAATGGTGTCACTCACATATACAAATTTACAGATGCAGACATGAGTGACGACGAAGCTACATTCAGAGAGTTGGGAACAGGACAGTATTTCACAGAAGGTAGTGGAGATCCACTTGCAAAGACAAATGTTATTGTATCCATAGTAGCTGATGATGTAATAAAGCTATCAAAAAGAACTGACCATCAGATTGAGATTGATGGCACAACAATCATTCTTCCTATAATTGAAGAAGGTGTGAAAGAGATAACTTTTGTCGAGAGTAACGTTGCAGCTTTCTTTGTACCACTAAACTATGACTATTTTAATGAACAAATGTTCGTTACAATACCTCAAGAATGGAGTGGCTCATATGACTACGACGTAAATGGAGATCTTGCAATGGGTGTTTCCAAAGAAGGAACATACTATTTTTATGACTTTGGAAGTTATGACCTAGAATTGTACTTCTCACCTACTGGAAGAAGCTATAACTTTGACTTTGAGCCACCTTGGAATGTTATAAGCACTAGCTCTACTGGAGAAGGTCATAGTTAAATAATTTTTTTTAAATTTTAAAAACCGAAAAGTTTTTGTATTAATTTTGTTTTTTCATTTTTTTATAGGTGAATGTTTTGGCAAAGAAAAAAAGCAAATCAAATATTCAAACTGTTGAAAAAGTAGCTAAACCTAAATCTAGAAAGGAATTGTTAAGCAAGAAAGAATTGCAGTTCTTCGGATACTACATAGCTGCAGGGATATTGCTTTCTCTTATCCTGTTAATATTCAATGTGTCTATGAAGACTACTTTCAGCAAGTTCTATGGTGCTTTGTACATGTTCTTTGTGCCAGGATTATTTATTTTCAGAGCGATTTATAAACATAGAATATTCAACACTGACTGGGAGGAGTACGGCTACCCTGTACTTATAAGCTGGGTTTTACACTCATTATTAATAGCAGGTATCAGTGGTTTTTTCAAAACTCCAATCACAGATTTAAACTTGTACGGCAGTTCTTTTGTATTATTAATAGTTGCAGTGGTTGTTTTCTACGTTAGAAAATAATTCTTTTTTTCGAAAAGTTTTTATAAATACCAAATAATAAATAGAGTTATAACTATACAGGGTGGTATTTTTGAGTAAGAATCAGCATTATCGTGGTTTAACAACATTCTTGATTGTGTTCATCATCGTGGGTTTTGCATCCATTTTTTTCTGGAATAACTTTCCACCAGAACCTAACAATCTTCAAACAACAAGAGGAAATATTGGTGGTTTAGCATATCACCCTGGAGACGACATTTCTGAAAACTATGCACCACCATGGGATATTTTTAATGAAGAACAAATGATTCTAACAACTAGTCCTGAAGAGTTATCCATAGATCCATTCACTCAAGAGATAAAATTTGAAATAGATGTAAGCCATGAAAAAGGCGTAATATACAAATATGGATATACTTACAATCCAGAAACAGAAACTTGGAAACAAATTGAATTTCCACAAAAAACTATTTCAAACAGCAATTGGATATCTGAAAATGCTTATACTAATTTTTATTTAGATAATAATAACATTCCAACAGGAGAATACTATGTCATTGCTTATTCCTGCAGACAATATCAAGGTGAATGGAAATGCAGTTGCAGAAGCGAGAATGACTGCGGCTACTGGATGGTACAAAGCTTTAACGTGAATAACTTTGAAGAGCTACCTGAAGAACCAAGCTTCTGCGGAAACAACAAATGCGAAACAGGAGAAACAAGTAATAACTGTCCAGAAGATTGCAAAGTCGAGAGGGAAGTTGAAGCATCATTAACAATTTCAACTGTTAAAGATGAGTATGAAACTCAAGAAACAGTGTTGCTGACATCCGAATCTGATGATTCTTCAACTAGTATAAAAACTACTAAAAAAGCTTCTAATTTTATCACTGCAAATGTAGTTGCATCTCACAATGATTTGACTGAATCAAATTCTAAAATATTAGAACATTTCGAGAATCTTTACACAGGAGAACAAACATCCTTATCTCCAAAGAGTAAAACTGAAAAGATTGAAATCAACGGTTATATTGTTGAATTAAGAGAAAAACCTCTCATTGATAAGTATGTTGAATTACAAGAGGAGATAAAAGTTAAAGAGCAACAAATAATAAATTATTCTATAAATAAAATAACTGTTAAGGCAGTAGTTTCATCTCTTGAAAAAGAGTTAAAAACCTTAAAAGCAGAAATTCCTAACAAACTAGTAGCACAGGAATTAGTTATTGACAAATCAAATGTTGACGCAAAAAAATCTATCTCTAGAAAGGTTGAACATTTTGACACTAAGATTAAAGAAGAATATAAAAAAGTGTTTAATGGATTTGTTCTTGACATTAGTGAAAACGAAGCTAAAGAGATTGAGAAATTAATTCAAGTCAAAAAGGTCAGTCCAAACTTTCAGGTTAAAGCTAACTTAATGGACTCTGTTTCTTTAATAAATGCAACTCTTGCATGGAATTTAGAAGATAGTCAAGGAAATCCTTTAAAAGGAGATGGGGTTTCAATTGCTATCATTGATACAGGTGTTGATTATACTCATCCGGACTTAGGTGGTTGTTTTGGTGTTAATTGCAAAGTTGTTGGAGGCTTTGACTTTGTGAATAATGATTCTGATCCAATGGATGATCATGGTCATGGAACTCACTGTGCAGGTATAGCTGCAGGTAATGGTGTCTTAAAAGGAGTTGCTCCTAATGCAAAAATATATTCTTACAAGGTTCTGAATGAGCTTGGTTCTGGTTATTGGGATGACATAATAGCGGCTATTGAGAGAGCTGTTGATCCTAACCAAGATGGAGACTTTTCTGATCATTTAGATGTAATAAGTATGAGTTTAGGTGGTAGCGGTAATCCTGATGATTTTATAAGTTTGGCTGTTGACTCTGCAGTTGATGCAGGAGTTGTAGCAGTTATAGCTGCTGGTAATTCAGGTCCTGATTCCAACACCATTGGCAGTCCTGGAACCGCTCGTAAAGCCATAACTGTTGGTGCAACTGACAAATATGGTTGGCTTGCTTATTTTACTTCCAAAGGTCCAGTTGAATGGAGTTCTAGTATAATTTTAAAACCTGATGTTGTTGCACCAGGAGTCAATATCTGTTCTGCTCAATGGGAAGATGCATGGTCTAACAATGAATGTGTAGATAACGAGCATACAGCTATAAGTGGTACTAGCATGGCCACCCCTCACGTTGCAGGCGCTGCTGCTTTACTCTTGCAGAAGAATCCTGATTGGAAACCATTAGATGTTAAGACTGCTCTAAAACATACAGCCAAAAAACTCAAATACTACAATTTCTTTGAACAAGGTTTTGGACAGATAGATGTCTTTGCAGCCGCTAAACTGGATTATAAACTTCCAACAGCACAAATCAGCACTAATGGACTTGTTGAAGGAATAATTGATATTAAAGGCAGTGCTTTTGCTGATAACTTCAAAAATTATGCACTTTTTATTTCCGATAATGTTAATCAAATGCCTGAATATATTTCTTGGAAAAATATTTCTTTATCATACAAACTTGTTGAATCTGACATTTTAGCAACTCTTGACACTAGAAATTTTAATGATGGAGTAAAACTGATTAGACTTGTCGTTAATGATTTAAATGACAACTATGCTGAAGATATTAGCATATTAAAAATAGATAATATTGAAATTGAAGATATTGGCAGATATGGATACGTTAATGGATTAGAGACTATTAAAGGATACATAAACTTTGATTTCCAAGCAGTAAAAGCAGAACTTATTAATCCTGAAACAGGCACTTCTGAAGAATTATGTTATCAAAAAAAAGATTCCATAACTAATAAAAATCTTTGTAAAGTTGATTTTTCCAGAATTCAGAATGGAAAATACTTTCTTCAGATTTCAGTTCAAAAAGATGATAATATGTGGTTATCTAATGAAGATATAATTGTTAGTGTCGTCCATGAGATGATTGATGGCTGGCCTAACAGGATAGAGTTTTTTCCTGCTAGAAGGACTTTGTTGAAAGACTTGGATAATGATAATATTGATGAATTAGTTGTTCCAAAGTTTACTTTGAGCAGTGGTGGTTGGTGCAGTGGTTATGAATTAAGGATTTATGATAATACAAATTTTACAACATTAAATTATTTTTACGATAATAATGATGAATCTAATTCCCAACTAATATATGATCTCATAGCTGATGATAAACCTTCTGCTTACTACGATTTAGATGAAGGAAAGAATATCATGGCTCTTGTTGGCTGGAAAAGTGAGGGATTAGTTGATAAAAGCGGAAAACTCATATCATATTTTCCGAGGAATGAAGAAAGCAAATACCCAGCCACACCAATTACTATTGCTGAAATGTCAAGTGGTGAAAAACTATTTTTTCACTTAGTAAATGATGATGTTTATGACAGTGAAACAAATTCTTATAAGTCAAACAACAAAATATTTGGTTATAATAAAGAAGGTTCTCTGATAGTCAAGTTCTCTTTAAAAGATGATAATGATTACCCTGATTATTATACTGCCTGCTATGATGGATTGATGGTTACTAATGATTACAATCCTAGAATAATTGTTCAGTGTCAAAGAAATAAATGGCATGATGACGTAACTGTTGGGGTTATCGAAACCTACTCTTTTGATGGAGAATTGCTTAACAGAAATAACTTGTTTAGTGCAGTTCTAAATGAAACTCTTTATTATCAGAATTTTGTCGGTGCAGATTTTGATTATGATGGAAAAATAGAATTAGCAGTTGTTCATGCTGTATTGGATAAAAACATTTTTTATGTTGATAGATATAATTCTAATTCTTACCATAGTTTTATCTCAGTAATTGACGATGACGGAACAGTATTGTCAACCTATAAACTAAAGGGTTACATGATTAATGATTTAGTGATTGGCACGTTTGGTCACGACAAACCTATAATAATTGCGAAGCTTGAAGATACTTGGTCTACAATGTATGAGGGATACAAGATTATTGCTTTGGACTTTGAAGGTAAGGAGTTATTCAATGTGAATGTAAATGATTATAAACATTTGATAACTGCAATGACTGTTGGAGATGTAGACAATGATGGTGAGACAGAGTTGATAGCTAATTACAGGGATAGGTGGTATGATGGGGATTCAGGATTTTACATTTTTAACGGCAGAGGAGAAATTGAAAGAATTATTGAAATCCCTGGAAATGATGGAGCTGATGAATATTGGGGTTATAGTCCATTATTAGGAGATATCAATGGTGATGGTAAACTTGATATTGTACAGCAATCATTGTTTATACCAGAAAACTCAGAAAATCATCAAACCAATTTATTTGCTATCAGCTTAGACTCAGACTATGATGAAAAAAGTCTTGAATGGCCTTCATACAAACGAGACTCAATGCATACAAATATTTTCACAAAGGCAACTAATCCTCCTTCACAAATAATTAATTATGGAGATAATGATTTATCAGGATATCTTGTCTTGGCATTACATCAAGAGGTTTCACCAGGACTTTGGGTTGAAAAAGTTATATTTAAAGACTCAAATTCAAGAACAATAAAATCCGGAGAAACTCTATCGCTCGCAAAGATTTGGAATGATGAAGAAATGAGATTATCAGAACCCGGTAACTACAAGGTTTACGCTTCTTTTAATGATGAGAATGGTGAGCCTATAAAAACTGTTAATGGTCTTTTGGAAGCAGAGTGGTTGTTTGAAGTTGTTGGTGAACCTACTGAGATTTGTGGTAATGATATATGTGAAGAATCTGAAACTAAAGATAGCTGCCCAGAAGATTGCTCTGTTGTAAGCCAAAACTTTACTTTGGCTGATTATCCTGAATTGTTGATTGATGATTCTTCAAAATTATTCATTGTTGATACAAGTCAAGAATTGTACGAAAATTATGTTGATGACATAGTTGATTCATTGGATGTTTTGAATCTTAATATCTCTGTAGTTAAGGATCCTAATTTCAAGCTTTCAGATGGTAATGCTATTGTTCTTGGAGGTCCTTGTGGTAATTCAATAGCTGGTGAACTTATGGATTATCCTAGTAATTGCGGAGAGGGTTATGAGCTTGGCAAGTCACAGGTTGAATTATTTGAAGCTGAAGGTAATAAGTTTGTGGTTGTGTCTGGATTTGATCAATCTGATGACATGTACGCTATTTATAACTTATTAAATTATGGCGATGCAGATTTGAAGTATACAAAGACGATTTTCGAAACCCCTCTTTGCGAAGAGAGTGATGGTGGAGATAACATTTTTACACGTGGAAGTATCGAAGGTTACAATGATGACTATGTTTTAGGAAAAGCTTTTCACTACAAGAAAAATGATACTTGTATAGTTGTAAGCGCAGGTCATTGGACACCAATTAGTTCTTGTAAAGCAGGAAATAACTGTTATATAAGAGAATACTACTGTTCAAAAAAATATGATATTAAAATTTATGACGATATCATAAACTGTACAAACGGCTGCGAAGATGGTGCTTGCATCATTGCAAAGGGTTCTGAAACTTTAAAACTAAGTTTTGATGATGAAAATGATTTTAGTAGTGTCCAACCAATAAAAGTTAGCGGTAAACTTACTTTTTCAGAAGATGCTGTTTTCGGAAAATCTATCACTAACATTCAATCTAGGGAATATCTAGAATTTTCTTGCAGAAATCTTTTCAATTATAACGAAGGAACTGTTCAGGCTTGGATTAAGCTTGATGAGTTTGATGATGACTCAGTAATTTTTCATACTGATGATAGTAAGTTTGTGCTTTATTATGATTATGGCTCAAGTAATGGTTATAAAGCTATTAAGGGAAGAGTTGGTATGCAGCGGTCAAATAACGCAGTTTTTTCTGAAGCTACTTACAAGTTTGACTTGCAAGATAAACCTACCAACACTCCTAATCTTTGGGAAAATAGTGAATGGCACTTCGTGGCTATGACTTGGAAAGGCGCTCCTGATGGGACTGTCAAGTTGTATGTTGATGGAGAGTTTAGAAATAGCAAGGAATATATTAATGCTGATGACTGCTCTACTTTCAGAGTTGGTAATAACTATTGGCCTGGTATGTCTTGGGCTAATGGTAAGATTGATGAGCTATCAGTATTTGACTATGAGAAATCAAGTGATGAATTAGCTATTTATTATAATACTACTCTTCCTGTCTGCACACCTAATTGTCAAGGTAAAGAATGTGGCGATAATGGTTGCGGAGGAGTTTGTGGTATTTGCATGAAGAATGAGTTTTGCTCTGAAGGTAATTGCAACACAAATGATGATTATGCTGTTTCCCAAAGCAAAGCTAAATAAAAGACTATTCTTTTCTAAGCTTCATGTTTCAGACTATTCAGGAGGGTAAAGCGTTAATTAAGGTCAGTGTTGATAGTAAGATTTCTAAGAAACTACCTATTTTTTATAATCCTGTTATGAAGTTTAATCGTGACATCAGTATCTTGCTGCTTAACTCCATTAGAAAGAGTAACATGCAGCTTGCTCTTCCATTGTCTGGCAGCGGCATCAGAGGTGTTAGGTTCTTGCTGGAGTTGAAAAAGCGTAAAATCAAGAATATTTCTTTCAATGATTATAAGGAAGATTTCTTGGATATGATGAATGATAATTTGAGGATTAATAATATTAGGAGTTCTGATAAGATAATAATTTTTAATCTGGATGCAAACTTGTTCTTGTTAAACGCTTTAGGGTTTGATTACATTGACATTGATCCTTTTGGCAGTCCTAATCCTTTCCTTGATTCTGCTGTTAAGAGACTTGCTAGGAAGGGTGTGTTGGCTGTTACTGCTACTGATACTTCTGCTCTTTGCGGCACTTACGAAGATGCTTGCAAACGCAAGTATTGGGCTGTTCCTTTGAGGAATGAGCTTCAGCATGAGATTGGTCTTCGCATATTAATCAGAAAAGTTCAGTTGATTGGTTCGCAGTTTGAGAAGGCTTTGATTCCAATATTTTCCTACAGCAAGGACCATTACATGAGAGTTTTTTTTAAGTGTGAGAAAGGGAAGAAAAAAGTTGATAAGGTTATCAATCAACACTTCATGTTTGGTGATGCAGGTCCTATTTGGATTGGTGATTTGTGGGATAAAAAACTGGTTAATAAGATGTTCTTAGACAGCGATGGTGAAGTAAAAAAATTCTTGAACATTATCAAGGAGGAGTGTAACATCAAAACTATTGGTTTTCATGACATCCACGATATTTGTAAGCAGCATAAGCTGATGGTTCCAAAGTATGAAGTTTTAATGAATAAAATTAAGAAGAAAGGTCATAAGGTTTCTAGAACTCACTTATCCGGTTTTGGAATTAAAAGTGATATTGGAAAAGAAGAAATATTATCATTATTAAAATAGTTAATACTCAGCTGTATCTTTTCTTTCAAATAATGATGCAATAAAGAATAGAGGAGTAGTTATATAAAAAAACCAGTCTATTTTTTTATCTTCAACAAATGTTACTTGCCCTTTGGTTACATCTATACCCATGTAATCTGCCATTTTGCTGAAGAGATATGCTGAAGAGTACGCATTCTTACTTGAGATTGTCACTGGGTCGCCTAATAAAGGTCCTAATAAATCAACTTCTACTGTCTGAGTTGGTAACTCATAAGGATAGTTGACTGATGATTCCAATTGATGGTTGATTGTGATATAATGACAATATTTTTCTA
>JAHJDK010000196.1 GCA_018812505.1 Nanobdellota archaeon
CAAAGACCATTAATTACTATAATTTATTTTTGTCTTTGATTAATTTAAGAAATCAAAAACTCCAACCCTAAACAAATAGACATCAAAGATTTCTGTTGTGTTCATAAATTAATTATGACACACAGAAAACAAAAGTTTTCTGATTGTGCCAAAAACCAAAAGTTTTTGAGCAGGACGGAGTATGTCTTGACAAAAATGTCAACACACTAGCGGAGTTTTTGGAGCCAAAAAAAGAATACAAATATTTTTAGCATTCTTGCTAACCTCAACATAAATTTCAAGGTACTCAGAATTCATAGAATTCTGGTACCAAAAAGGTAAAGCTTTTTTGAGTATTCTTTTTTTGTAATAAAGAAACAGAAAATAGCGACTAGGAAAAAGTTTAATAACAAAAAATTAATCAGTATCTTTAGATAATTCTTTTAAAGCATCTTCATTAGTTGTTGCATCATCAAGTTCAGGAAGCACTTTCTTTGGTTCTCCGGAAACACCTTTTTCTGATGTTGATTCATCAGAATTATCATCTAAATCATCAGGTTCTTCCTCAGATTCATCTTCATATCCTTCCTTAGAAACATCTTTTTTCTTGCCAAAAAGCTTACCAAAAACGTTTTTTTCACTATCAGACTTGCTATTGGAATGTTTGACTTTTTTAATATCTAATTCAACATCAAACTTTTTTTCAAGCTGCTCTTTTATACTGTCAAAAGTCACATTTATATCTCCTTTGAAGTTTTTAGATCGTTCATCCAATAACTTGATAATGTTGCCTGTATGTTTTTCAAAGTCGTTAAACTTGTTGACCAAGTCCACAAACTCCTTCTTATCAGCTTTCATATCAACTTTGACTCTTATCTTATCGAAATCAGACTGTAATTTTCCAAATCCCCTGTTTAAATCCTTAACAACAGAATTAAACTTGTCAAAATCTGAAAACTTTTTTTCAACATCTAAGAAAATAGTTTCAACCCTGTTTGAATGTCTCTCAACAACAGCCTCAACTTTTTTAATATTTGCAAGCTCCTCCTTAATCTCCTCATGCATCTTCAAGACTTGTTCTGTGCCTTTATACAAATCCATCTTATGTCTCATATCCTTTAATTCCTTCATCATATCTTTCATTAAGGATTCATTGCTTTCAAGATTAGCTTTTAAAGCATCTATCTTACCTTCACTCTTCCTAAGCTCAGTCATAAAAGTTTCTGGCTGCACAGAATTAACCTTGTCAACCGCTTTAGAAGATTCAACCTCAACCTTTGAGAATTGTTGAGTCATATCAGTCAGCATACCCCTAAGTTCACCCATCTGTTCATTAACAACACTAAACCTTTCAGTAGTTGCTTTTCTAATTTCATCAAAAGATTCTAACTTACCTTGTATCTTAGCAAGTTCTATACCTATCCTACCGCCAAAATCAGTACCTGTTTTCTTTTGCTGAACCTCTTCAATTTCTTGTTCAGCAGGATTCTCATCCTCTTCTCCAATTGTTGGAGTATTCTTATTCCAAAAAGCCATTATTAAACATCCACCTCTTCTTTTAAAACAGATATCATTGATTGTTTATCACACACACCTTTAATTTTTTTCGAAAGTTCAGTCTTGCCAAAAACATTCTCTATCCAGTTTGCAAAATCATTATTATTATGTCTGACAAAAAAATCGAACTCTTCATCAAACATTATAGATTTTTCAAGTAATAAATCCTTCAAAGACTTTAAACCTTTCCCATTTCTCAAATAAAAAAATTTTTCAGTATCTGAAAGAATAATCTCTTCTCTATGAGAAACATGAACTTGTTCATTAGAGCTTTGTTCTGGAACAACATCTTCTTTAATAGGTAAAATCTTGCTTTCACTGAGTTCTGGTCTAACAGATTTATCACTAGTTTGAGATTGAGATTTTTGTGTTTCTTGATTGTTTAAATTTGCCAGTTCATAAATATCTTCCTTAACATTAACCAACTCTCTATTCAACTCATCTAACAATTCACTTTCGGCGTTGCTTAGAATAGTACTTATTACTTCAATATCTTCTTCTTTTTCATCAATCTCAGCCCATTTTATCTTAGACTCCACATTTCTCAAAGTGTAGTCAGCTATTAAAGGGTCTTTTCCTTGTTTTCTGGCTTCTGAAATCTTATTTCTTAACTCCTTCACTTTTAATCTTAATTCATCAAAAGTATCACTATTAAATTTAGATTTATCAGCCAATTTATCTCTTAATATTTGAGATTTATCTTCACTCATCATGTCCTAATTCCTCATTCACATCATTTCTAAATTCTTCGATCTCAGTATCTAATTCTTTTATTTGATTATCAACATAAGTTTTATTAAACAACAGTTTTCCAAATAATCTACTAGCTTTCAATTTAAGCCAAATTCTAGATAAAAAATGCTGTTTGTCCTTGTGAATTGTTTGTTTATTCAATTTTTCTGAATCAATAACCTTGTGTTTATGAGAAAAAGTTTTCTCTTTAACAACAACATTTTCAGAAGATTCTTCCTCTGAAACTTCAGGTTTTTTCCTCATCTTAGATTTCTTTAGTACTGTTTTTCTTTTTTCTTCCTCAAAATCCTCTTCCGGAATATCAGGCCTTGAAGAAACAATTACAGGAAGAGGTTCTTCAACATCCAAGGATTCTTTTTTCAAAATTTTATCGTCATCACTCTTTTTTGAAAAATGCAAATGTCTTTCTAAAATACTTTTTATTTCATACTTGGTTTTAACAGCAAACAATTTAGTAGCTAATTCTTCTTCCTGAAAAATATTTCTTATCCAATTAGCAAAATCATTCTTTCCATCATTAACATGAAAAAAGAAATCTTCATCAAGAAGAGAGCCTATCTTATCATACAATTCTTCAATACTTTTCAGAACATTTCCACTCTTAAGATAAAAATACTCCTCTTCCTTAAGCTCTCTTCTCACCTCTTTCACCTCTAGTATCTCTATTACCTCTTTTATAGTTATAGTTTAATATTTGAATTTATTATCCTTCTTGTAAAGCACCTATCAATTCATCTTTTTCTTTAACAACTGATATTTTATCAGCTAATCTGTCATTATGAAAAACACCTCTTATCCAATTAGCAAAATCATTTTTATTGTCATTAACGTATTGTTTGAATTCATCATCATTTATATTTCTCAAATAATCCACAAGATCAAACACTGATTTAAGCTCGCGACCGCTAGATAATCTGAAGTATTCATCAGGAGATAAAGTCTTATCATTAACTACAGATTCCAAATTTGATTCACTAGATTTCTTTTGTGAAGAATCCTCAGAGTCCACAGCAAACTCTGAAATGTTCGCCACTTGCTCAGAAACTTTTTCACTCTGAAATTCACCATCCTCAGTAATAGTATTGTCAGAAACAACTTTTTCTGAAGTTTCAGATTTTACTTTAATCTCTTTTTCAGGTTCTTGTTTAGTATTTATTTCAGCATTAACCTTGACTTTTGATTCAGTTTTTGGTTTTTCAACAATATTATCTTGTTTGTTTTTTGTTTCAACAGAAGATGCATTTCCCACTTCAAACCAAGTCTCTGCTTCCAATAACTTATTCTCTTCAACAGAGAATTTAGGCAACTTCTTATTATCTTTTCTAACAGTTAATAAATCCAATATTTCATTCTTATCTTTCTTCAGAGCAATGTGCTTAGCCAACTCCTCATCTCCAACAGCATTCTTCACCCATTCAGCAAAGTCATTCTTATCCTTATTAACATGTTGCTCAAAATCCGATTGTTTCATAGCAGCCAATTCATCATATAAACCTTTCATGCTTATAACTAACATTCCATTAAAGAGATTCAAAATTTTTTCTGGAGCAACCTCTTTTCTGAAAAAATCTTCTTCTTTCTTCTTCTCCTCAGGAACATTTTTTTGCTCTTTTGCAACATAATCTTCCCTTGACTTCTTAGCAGATTCAATAGCTTCTTTTAATTCATCATCAGAAACAAGCATAATCTCTTTTTTCTTCGGAGTCTTACCAATCTTACCCCATTCCTTCTTCATTCTAGGTCTTATTCCTTCAAGATAAACCTCTACCATGTTAAAGTTTCCAGATTTTACTTTATCCAAAGCAAGTTTTATCTCTAACTTCATGTCGAAAACATCAACTTCTAATTCTTCTAACTGCTCAAGTTCATACATCATCTGGTCAATCTCTTCATTATAACCATTATATTTCTCAAGCTCTTCATCACTCAATCTTTGAACTGAGTGAAGTATAGGTCTAAATGTTACGAAGTAAGGTCTACCTCTATTATATGAAGCGTTTTGCACCATCCCACTTCCAACACTCGCCCTTACCAAGGATTTAAGAACCTCATCTCCATGCTTAGTCTTGATTCTCTCCAAATCACCTTCATCCCTTGTTCTCATCTGCACTTCTGTGTTTATGTTAGCTTTAATCTGTCCTACGAAGTCAGCCAATACCTGCGAAACTAACATAACACCAACACCCCACTTTCTAAACTCTCTACAACCTCTTTCTATCTGTACGAAACCATCGCCGCTTCCACCAAATTTAGGCAGGATTCTGTGAATCTCGTCATAAACAACCAACAATCTTAACTCAGTACTTTCATTAAAGTTCTCTTTGAATATCTGTCTTATAGTGTTAGCTACTACAGTGTCAATCGCTTTAGGATCTAATTTATTCATCGCAAAGATTTGTATCTCCCCTGGTTTCATGTACTTGTGTATCTCTATAACCTCTTTTGCATTCATCAACTGCCTCACATTGCCGTTGAACGATCTTGCATCCTTAGTTTTCATACCAAAACCAGGATAATATTTTAACATACCTTTTTCTTTACAAGGCCTTAACATTCCACTCCACTGAGCTGTTGGATCAAACACTAAAACTGCAACATCCTTTAACAAACATTCTTCTACTATAACCTGTGCAGAAATAGATTTACCTCCTCCTGTGCTTCCTGCCACTATTGTGTGAATCTTTAACTGCTCCAAATCAAAGTAGGTCTTGTGATCCGACTCAGCAATCTTTCCCCAGGATCCTGATCTAGGACCTGGTTTCGGAAGCTCACTGTACTCAACTTTTAAATGAAATCTTTTCTTTTGTTCCATCTTCTGCCTTATTATTATAGCAGCAATTATGAGTGATAATAATAACAGTAATATCAAGCTCCATTGCCATACAAACAAGCCCCACACAAATCTCTGAAAGAAAGGTGTGACAACATTAAAAACAGCGCTGGTTCCTGAACTAAAACCTAGGTAAGAAGCTGAAACCCTAACGATGTAAACCCCTGCTTTTGCTTCTTTAGGTAGTTTAATAGTCTTCAACAAAGAGAAAGATGTTCTTAAGAATACGTTTGTGCTATAAGTCCACAAAGTAGTGTTTCCTTCTTCATCTTGAACAGTGAAGAATAATGTTACAGGATACTGTTGATCTGACAACAAGTTCTTTAGATCAAGTTTCAAACGAAGCTCTTCATTTGGATGTAAATCCTTTTTAGAGATATCCAAGTCCATTAACAAAGCTTGTACTGACAGCTGTTCTTTTGTTAGAAGCTCAACAATTACAGGTATTGAAGCATTTAAATCTCCAGAAATCTCAATAGTTCCATTATATATTCCTGGTTGTCCTCTTCCAAAAATAGTTAATGTTACTCCATCCTGAGTGTTTGGAGCAACTAATAATTTATTTTTATCTAAATCTATTAGTTCAGCAACGCTTCCAGTAACCTCAAAAGATACTTCTGTAGTTGACTCTTTAAAACTAAATATTCTAATGTCTTCCTGTAAAAAATTTCCAACCCTTATCTTTCTGTTAACAGCATTTAATGATATAATATAATCAGTTCCTTCAATCCTTTTAGGTTGTTCCACGATAGGTACAAGCGGGGCTTCTCCAGGACCAACATCTTCTCCAGGACCGTCGTCTTTTCCAGGACCAATATCAACTCCAGGACCAACATCTGTTTGCAACTCATTAACTTCTGGAACCAAAATTATATTATATATTGTAGTCTCATTTATCTGCACGCTTACATTACCAGAATAGGTTTCATAACCTGCTTTTATAGCGTAAATTCTATAGAATCCTGCAGGCACAGTAACGTTATATCCACCACTAGAATTGGTCACACCTGTATATCCTGCAACATCAATTATTACCTGTTCAATAGGCTGACCACTTTCAGTTGTTACAAGTCCTTTCACTTCTCCAGGATTAGGCAGTTCTCCTTCTCCTGCAGGACATATATCATAAGGATCTGTGAAAAAATAAAACGGCGTCTTAATAGAACTATTCTTAATAGGTATCATCATCTGATAATTGTACAACCTATTATTGAAACCTCTTGTAATATTAGATAATATATGTGACACAAAAACGAATGTTCCAGACGAATCTTTCAATATTCCAACATCAAAATTTAATGATGAACCGTCTTGCTTGTAAGTGTATGTTCCTGGAACTTCCAATATATTTGCACCTATAGCAACAGTTATATTTTTATCATAGGTATTGACTGCAGACATCATCTGAGTCAAAGAATCATACTCTGCAGTTCCAAGATAAGCATCTATCTCTTCTGGAGTTGCAGGCTCTAAACTGGCAAAGTCTATTTCTGCAGAAGGCTTTGTACTTGTGTATACTTCATGTTCAATTCCGGGCTCAAGACAATCAAACAACAAGTTAGCTTCAAGATATCCACTCTGATAACCACCTCCTTCAAGTTCATAATAAGCATCATATGTGAATCCTTCAAACCTTACAGCGACGCCATAAATAGCAGTCCATAAGAATGCAGGGCTTCTCAGATCAAGTATCATCTCGTATATGTTTCCTGCTTCTCCTTCATGATAAGTAACCCACCCAAAGTATTCTTTAGTCATTATTATTCCGGATAACGCTAATACTATAAGAAAAAATATTAAAGCAGTCTTTGCAAATTGTTCTATTGCTTTCATCGTAATATCCTTCCTGAAATTTTTACAATATCATCGTATAAAATATTTTTATCTTCCTCATTAAGACGTTTATATATAGCTCTTAATTTCTTGTACAACCTATCTGCTCTATCTATTTGATTATCTTCAATCTTCTTTGATATAATCCGCATTATTTCCTGTGAGTATTCAAAGTCTAATTTATTGCAAATATCAACTACTGAAATGTAAATCTCATTCTTCGCAGGAATCGAAAGTTTCTCATAGTAAAGCTTTATTTCTCTGTATATGAGATATGCTTTTTCATAATTTCTGGCTTCAATATTGTCATAAGCATCGTTTATTAACATCTTCATGTTATGCATTTTTTTGTCACCAGCTATCAAAAAGTATAAGTGCTTTGCCTTTTCAAAGCTTTCAAAGTGATATCCTCCATATATTAGTACAAGTATTATAACTAAAAACACCAACCAAGTTTTTCCATTTATATCTGTATCAAAAGAGAATATTGCTCTTCCGGTTATACTGTTTACAGCTGAAAGATAATCCTCTGGTAATATTATTGTATTTGCTTTTTGAAATAAATCTAAATCCTTAAGCCCTCTCACATAATATACTATCTTATCTGTTTTTTCAAATTCTATTATAGGATCTTTCTTGATTATCTTGTTATCTGTTAGTATAACCATTTCATCTGTTGATTGAACCAGTTCTTTTGGCAGGTGTTCTATAATTTTAAAAGTGAGATTATCATTGATGAAATCTAAATCTCGCACTACCAAGGTTATTTCTTCTACTGATCCATTAAGAAAGTAAAGTTTCACATTCTTAATACTGGTAGTTATAGTTGCTTCTTTTTGAGTTTGCAAAGCTGCCTTGAAATAAGAATTAGCATCTTGAAAGTTTTGTGCAGCAGCGTATTCAAATATAATTGTTTCAAGTTCTGTCTCATCAACATACTTAACAAACGACTTTGACCCTAAAACATCTATATCTGTAGGTGTTGACTGATATATATCATCAATGACATTCATTAATTCTTTTTGTTTTGCAGCTTTCTCTTCAGTTGTTAAGTCTCTTCTGAAATCAATGTTGTATATGTCTCTTATTGTTCTCTCAACTGTTTTTATTGATTGCTTAATATTATTTTCATACTCTAAAGCTTCTAACACTTGTTTTTGCTGTACTGTTTTCTTAGGAAGACTATCAAGCAAAGCATATAACTGATCTAATATGTTTGAATTATCAGTGGTGTATGCAGAGGTTGATTTATTAACCAGATTCACATTGTACTCTATTGTTTCACCAATATTTCCTTCTTGATCAGAGCATTCTATTTTAAATTTATACTTTCCAAAAGAAAATCCATTAACACTAATTATCTGCTCTGAAGTGCTAACCACTTCAACAGTTTTTTTCTTTGTAAACCAGTTATCTCCTTG
>JAHJDK010000197.1 GCA_018812505.1 Nanobdellota archaeon
ATTCTTAAGATTCATGAATTAGTAACTATAAACACCTTAGAAGATTACCTTTTTAATCAAATTGGAAAGTATAGAACTGTACAAGTATTTGTTGGGCGTTCAATACCTCCAAAACCAGAAGATGTCCCAGATAAAATGGCAACACTTATTAGATGGTATACTATAAATAAAAAAAGGTTACACCCTTTAATCTTAGCTAATTATTTTCATTGTGAATTCGAAAAGATTCATCCATTTGTTGATGGTAATGGGAGAGTAGGAAGATTACTCATGAATTTTATACTTAACAAAAATAAATTTCCTATGATTAACATTCCTAAGAAAAAAAGGTTTAAGTATTATGAAGTTTTACAAACCTCGCACAGTAAAGGAAACATAAAACCCTTCATAAAGTTACTCTTAGATTTGCTAAAAAAAGAAAAATTAAGATTTTAGGGGGACTACACCCCAATCTAACATCTAGGACTCTTAGCCAATTTTTCTTACAAGAAAAACTATACTTATACCTTGTTTTTTATTACATATTCTTTTTATTCTTTCAAATGCTTTCAGCACTTCTTCAAATCACAAAGTAAAACATATTATTCCAAGCAAACTCTATTGATAAGTGTTTATTCACAACAATACTTTTAAATGATTTTCATTTGTTTTTTCTTATGACTAATAGAAGGGTTGTTGTGACTGGAATGGGTGTGGTAACTCCCTTGGGAAGAAACAAAGAAGAACTTTTTGAAAATCTTCTTAATGGCAGAACTGATGTAAGGAATTTAACTAGTGAATTTCCTTGGATGAATGATTGCAGTGTTCAAATTGGTTCGGCTTTTGGGCCTGGCTCAATGAATGGAGAGTTTCAATTTGATTTTGAACAATTAGGTATACCAAAAAAAGATATTAAGAAATTAGGAAGACACACTCAATATTCTTTAGCAGCAGCTCATGAGGCAGTTAGTGATTTAGGTATTTTGGAGAGAGGTTCCCTAAGAGACCGAACAGGTGTATGTATTGGTGTTGGTTTTGGAGGTATAAGGGAGATTGAAGATGAAAAACAAAGCCAGTTAGAAAGAGGTATAAGAAAAGTAAGCCCATTGTTTGTTTCAAGGGTAATACCAGATGCACCTAGTGGATGGATATCTAAGGTTTACGGATTTCATGCAACTGATAGTCCTTCACTAAATTCAGCCTGTGAGACTGGAATATCCGCTATAACTTTTGGTTATGACAAGATTAAACTGGGTTATGCTGATGTTATGATTACAGGAGGAGCTGAAAGCCCTTTTGGACAACTGCCTTTTGGATGTTTTGCTAGAATGGGCGCAACAACATCTTCATTTAATGATAATCCAAGAGAAGCTTCAAGGCCGTTTGACAGAGACAGAAGTGGCTTTGTTATGAGTGAAGGAGCAGGAATATTAGTTCTTGAAGAACTAGTGCATGCAAAAAGAAGAGGAGCAAAGATTTATGGGGAGTTACTTGGTTATGGCACTTCAACAGATGCTTGTCATGAAACACATCCTGACCCAACAGCAAGATTTACTACTAGGGCAATTGAGCTTGCTATTAGAAATTCTGGCATTAAACCTGAACAAGTGGGTTACATAAATTGTCACGGAACATCTACCTATGATAATGATGCACTTGAATCACTTGCAATAAAGAATGCATTTATCTTAGGAGGTAATGCCTATAAACTAGCATTAAACTCAACAAAGTCTCTCACAGGCCATTGTATGGGTGCAGCAGGAGCAATAGAAGCTATTGTAACACTTTTGACTATTTCTACAGGTTTAATTCACAAAACAGCAAATCTTCAAAATCCTGATTCAAGGCCTTATGAATATAAATCAGAAAATGGAGATATAGTTCGGAATCCTCGTGCTATTTGTGATTTAGATTATACAACAGAAACAATGAAAAAAGAAGTGAATTATGCACTTTCAAATGGCTTTGGTTTTTACGGTCATAATGGTTGTTTGTGTTTAGCAAGATTTAGGAGATAAATAATTTTAATGTTTTAAGTATTTTTTTA
>JAHJDK010000198.1 GCA_018812505.1 Nanobdellota archaeon
GAATAATTAAAAAGAAAATTATATTTTTGTTTTATATCTTTAATTGGTTTCTTCTTTAATTTTTCAAACTCTTTTTTGAAGTCTTCTTTTGTAAAATAAGTTACTCCATAATCATATGGAACCCATTCAAACTTTTTAGTATGTAGTCTTAGTTTATTATTAACTTCTTTTTTTGAAAGGAATATTCTGAGCAATGACAATCTCTCTTTTTGCAAGAATGATTTTTCAACAGGTGTAATAACATGATTAAATTCATCGTCTGTCCCTTTAAACTTTGGTTGTGTTCTCTCTGCAAAATTTCTAGCTGCAAAAGCAATTGGTTCTCCATAGTGATAAACTTCATGATAATCCCTCAATATTTTCTTGTATAAATCCAATAGTTTTTTATTTGAAACTCTAGAAAAATCTTTTTCTTTCAAAGCTTTAATTGTCTTCAAAACAGATTTTGATTTTTTATCAAAAGTTTTTCTAATCTTTTGAATATGATTTGGTTTCTTAAGAAGTTCCTTTTCCATCTTCTTTGTAAGTTTTAATATTCCATTCATATCTTTAACAGCTAAAGTGGTTGTATCTCCTTTACACAGCCAATATGTGTCTCCAAGGTTATTACCTAAGAAAACTTCTTTGTTAGGAAAATGACTAATGGCCAATCCATTACCAATTCCCCAAAAGATATTTGCTACATGAGACTTTGTTTGTACATATTCTAGTTTCATTCTAACTTCCTCACGATTCCCTTATTTGCATCTACTTCTACTAAGTCTCCGTCTTTGAAGATTTTTGTGGCTATCTTCGTGCCTATAACACATGGTTTTCCTAACTCTCTGCTGACAATTGCTGCATGACTTGTTATTCCTCCTTCATCTGTTACTATTGCTCCTGCTTTTTTCATGTAAGAGAGATAATTTGGGAGTGTCATATTGGTTATTAGAATATCTCCTTTTTTCATTTTCTTGGCTGCATCTTTTAGTCCATGACATATCTTTGCGCGTCCTTGAACTACTCCTGGAGAAGCAGGTGTGCCTCTTACTTCTTTGCTTGGTTGAAATTCTTCGTTTAGTTCTTTGGCTCTGAACTTTTCAGATTCTTCACCAATGTAGATGGTTGTTTTATAGTTAATAGTTGCGTATGAAACTGATTTTTTTCTTTTTGTAAGCGTTTCTTTATCGAGCTTTTTTCCATTTAAGATTTCACATAGTTCATCAAACAAGAACCATTCTAAATCATCAACTTTGTGATTTGTTCTTTGTGCAACTTCTTTGATGAATCTGTATAAGTTGTAGAGTGTTTTCATCTGGGCTTCTTTTCGCAAGTCATGAAGCTCAGTAAATTTGTCAAACATGCTAATCCAGTAAATAGTTTTTTTATTGATTTTGTATTCTTTGATTGTTTTATTTCTAGTATCAACTTTTTGTTTGAGTTCTAGAATTATTTCTTTTTGTTTCTTTTCAGGATTGTTAAGTTTCTTTTGGAGTTTTGCTATTTCTTTCTTGAAATACTTTTCATCTTTTAATTTTATATTCTCCCAGCCAATATCTGTCCACCAGTATTTCTTTGTTAATTGTTTTAATTCTTTGTCTATATTGTTTATGGACTTATTCTTTTTTGATATGTCTATAACAACTTTTAGAATAGCTAGTTCTTCTTGTTTTGTGAAACTAGTGTGCAGTGGGTTGATCAGGTTGAATATTATTTTTAATTTTTCTTTTGAAGAAATATTTTTAGGGATTGCATTGTTGATTTTTTCTTTCAACACTTCACTTGGTTTTCCATCAATTGCGTCTATTAGTGTGTTTGTGTGAGCATGTTCTAGTGCAATTTTTTTATGGAACTTTTCGAATGTTTTTATTAATTTTTTATTGTTTGACAAACTTAACTTTTTTTTCATAAATGCTTCGTCAACTTTTATTATTTTGTAGGTCTTGCTAAGCATATTTTTTATTATCTTGTTATTTTCTTTTTTTTCTAGTGATTTGATTATCTTGTTTTCTGCTCTGGAGAAACTTTTCATATCCCAAAGCCATGTTAGTTTTTCTCCTTTATTAGAATATATTGCATCAAAATAGTCTTCTTTAGGTAATAGTTTCATACTTTCAACCATTAATGCAATTCTAAACAATGGTATTGTTCCTCGATGATATATTTGCCATTTCATTTTATCTTTCTTATTATGCCTTTGTCTGCATCCACTTCCACTAAATCGCCGTCTTTAAGTATATTTGTGATATAGTCTACACCCACAATGCATGGAATTCTAAACTCTCTGCTTATAACCGAGACATGTGATGTTATCGATCCTTCTTCAGCAATTATTGCTGCAGATTTTTTCATAATTGGAACATAGTCTGGTCCTGTGCTGATTACTACTAATATGTCCCCTTGCTTTAGTTTGCTGAAATCTGTGTCCTTCAAGACAATCTTTGCTTTTCCTTTTGCGTAGCCTTTAGATGCAACTCTTCCTTTGAATTCATTTTTATAGGAGTAAAATTTAGAAACATATCTTTCCTGAAATTTGTCAGCTTCAGCACCTACTAGGACTGATATCTCTCCATTATCACTAATTACTACGTTGTGTCTGTCACGATTTTTTACTAATTCTTCATCAATTGGCTTTTCTTTTAATAAAGAAATA
>JAHJDK010000199.1 GCA_018812505.1 Nanobdellota archaeon
CCAACAAAAAAATTAGATAAATAATGAAACATGACCTAAAAATAACTCTTCTATTAGTATTCCTATTCTTCATAACCCAAGTAATTGGGCTTTCTGTAACCAATAAGTACATTGACTATAAAACCAGTATTGAAACCGGAAAAGCTTCTTTTGAAGCCCTTCCCTACAATCTGGAAAGACCTGAAATAAATGAATCAACTTCTTATATCTGGATAATATCCGCAGTCATAGCTGGAACTTTATTACTGTTAATACTAATAAAGTTTAAAAAAGTCGGATTATGGAAATTATGGTTTTTCCTTGCAGTTTTCTTTACAATGGCAATTGCCTTTGCAGCATTTATCAACCCTATAATTGCAGCAATTTTAGCTTTTATATTAGCGCTAATAAAAATATTTAAGCCAACCACAATAATTCAGAATTTGACAGAAGTTTTCATGTATGGGGGTATAGCTGCAATATTTGTCCCCATAATCAATGTTTTTGCTGCATTTGCTTTATTAATTCTTATTTCAATTTATGATATAATTGCTGTTACGCAAACAAAACATATGATAAAGCTTGCAAAATTCCAGACAAAAAGCAAGATTTTTGCAGGCCTTCTTATTCCATATGAAAGAAAAGAAAGTAGGATTATAGCAAAAGAAGAGGGCATCAGGAAAAAAGTGAAAGCAGGAAAGATTGCTGTTTTAGGCGGAGGAGATATAGGATTTCCACTTTTATTTGCAGGGGTTGTTATGAAAGGCTTAATGCTTAATAATGCAGAACTTATTGGCTTTTTAAAAACATTAATAATACCAATATTTGTAAGCTTAGCTTTGTTATTTTTATTAGTAAAAGGAAAGAACAACAAATTTTACCCTGCAATGCCTTACTTGACTGTTGGTTGCATTATAGGTTATCTAATTATATTGTTATTGTGAATACTTGATTCCATTTCGGAAATAAATAATTTTGTTTGAATTACTCTACTTCTCCCAGAACCACTTTCGTTTTTCTTTATTTGATTCTTCTTCAGGAGGTTCATCAACAACTTCTAGAGTGCCAAGTCTTTTCTTTTTCTCAGTAGTCTTTGCTTTTTGTTCTTTTTCAGATGTTTTTGTATTTTTACTTTCATAAACCTGCAAAGCCGCCTTACGGCCTTCTTTGTCCACCAATTCTACTTTCGCTTTTCCTGGCCTCATCTTTGTTCTTAATAGCTCAAAAACGTCAACAACTTCTAGAATACCAGACCTTTTCTTTTTTTGAGTAACTTTTGCTTTACCCCCATAGGTCTTTAGAGTAGCTTTATGGTCTTCTTTATCTACTAATTCTACTTTCTCTTTTATTTTCTTTAATCTTTGTTTCTCTTCCAGTTTCCTCTTCATTTCTTCATCTTTTTGCTTTTCTTTTTCTCTTCTCTTTAGTTCTTCATCCTTCTTCTGTTGTTCTGCTTTTTCTTGCATTGCATTTTCTAGTTCTTTTCTTCGTTTTTCTGATTCTTTCTCCTTGCGTTCAATTTCTTTTTGTTGTTTTGCTTTTTGTCTTCTATTTTCTAATTCTTTTTTCTCTTGTTCAGTCTTGACCAAACCTAAATCATGGAATAATCCAAACACTTTTTTGCTTATTGTCTGTTTACTTATTGATTTTTTATTCTCTTTTGTGATTACCATAAAGGGTTTTGCTTTTTCTGGTTCTTTTTTATGATGATATTTGTTAATTTCATTTAGTAAATAAATAAGAATAGCTAACATAACTAGCAACAAGAACCAAATAAGATAATTCTCTTTAAAGCATACAGAAGGAGATATAATAGCATAAAATATCCTCAACACTGCTTCTCTTATTGAAGTATTTAGTAATAAAACTATAAAGGTAGCTAATCCCAAGATGATAATAGTCTTAATCCTGGAAGTTAAAATTTGTTTGTAAATCTTTTTATTTTTTATTTCTTTTCTCCTTAATAATATTAACACGACTAAGATTATCAAGAGTATTAAGCTAATTGGCACGCAGAATTGACCTTTAGTTACAGCAGGTTTTTCTATGACCTTAAAGACATCGCTGCCAATCCCCACAATACCATCAAATGTTGCTTCTGCTGAAAAGATGTAAGTTCCATCTCTTGTATTAATAGGCAGAGTTAAGCTTCTGACAACACTTGTCTGTGTTTGCACAGCAACAATAGTTGATCCAGAAACTATAGTCTTGCCTTCAGAATCTTTTATGAAATAATCTACATTTACATTAGCATTTCCAACATTCTTTAGATTAAGTAAGGTTATCTCTGCAAAAACCTCTTCTCCATCAAAGACTTCTTTATAATCTTCAAGTACATTAACATCTACATCAAATATAGGCTTTTCTGACTCATATTCTAAAATAATACTAATTTTGCTTTCAATCCCATCACCGCTAACTATAATGTTACCGCCATAAATACCTGATTTTTCCAAATCAAATCCAAATAATATTATATCAACACTATGTTCCTCTCCTGGATCAAGTTCTATTTCTAATTCCTCTATGCCATCCGGAGTTATTACAAAATCAGTTGCTCCGCTAAAATCAATTTTTATGTCCAGTTTTTTTGTATCGATATTTGTAATTGTAATAGTTTTCTTAATGGTCTCATCTCCTGTTAATTCTTCTGATATAAAGGTTGGACTTACTTCAAATCCTGTAACCACAACTTCAGGTACTCTTCCAGCTCCGGCTCCTCCGCCTCCTCCACCGCCACCGCCAGCAGATGGAGTTGGTTCTGGTTCTGGTTCTGGTTCTGCACCGCCACC
>JAHJDK010000200.1 GCA_018812505.1 Nanobdellota archaeon
GCTTCTTTTCAAGTACTTTTTCCAGACTATGACCAAACAATAAAACTAAAAGAATGTATAGTATAATTATTCTAAGCCAATCATCCAATATTCCTGGAAAAGTCAGTTCAGTTTTAAGAAGCAATTCTATCAATGACATAAATCATTAAAGAGTTTAAAGATATTTAAATCTACCTATTGCTCATCCAATCAACTATCAAGTAAGTTATTATTGCTACAAATCCACCTATTAAAAACCATAAAGCAGCTTGCTGCCATATAGGAAAAGTTCTCACGACAACGTCAGCAACTGGAGGTGCAGTATCAGCAGTCATCAACATCTCCTCTGCAGCAAAATCCATTGCTTGTGGAGCAGCTCTCATAACAGCGTTTCCGGCTTCCTTAGCTGCAAAACTCATTGTTGAAATAGAGCCACTTAATAATCTCCTAGCCAACTCAACACCAAAAGCTCCAATCACAGTAACTGCAGCAATAGGTAAAATTTTTCGGAGTTTCTCTTTCAAACCCCAAGTGCTTTTAGGAGCTATGATTATAAACTTGTTAGCTAATTTGTAATGATTAACCTCTTTTCCCTTTTCAGAATAATGATAATCCTCTGTAACGACAAGCCCACCCTTTATAAGCTGCTGAAGATTGTAGTGAACAGTAGATATTGGAAGCTTTAATTCATGCGCAACCTCACTTTCAGTCGCTTCCTTATCAGCCAAGAAATCCAACACTTTCCGACAAGTATCATTAGTAACTACCTGAGCCAACTGTTTAGCCTTATCCTCACTCAATGAAACCAATAAAAATGATTCTTTCCTGCCTGCCATAAATTAAAGCAAGACAATCATTTTTAAATAGTTTACTATAACTTCAATTCAATTAAAAGTAAAAAAAAATTATTTCCAGAACTTCATGTTGGAGAACACATTCTTAAAGAACTTTTTAAGATTGTTTGTGCTCTTTGTTGACTCTGAATAAATCTCTTTAATGACATGAGGAGTAAGAGTTTTATCTAATTCATTTTCATCATATTTCACACCCATATCAACCGCTTCCTCTCTTAAGGATTTCCCTGCAATCCTTGCTAAGTTGTTGCTCAGGAAAGTATTAGATTTTGTATCATAATCACTATCTGCTTTTATGACCACTTCCCATTCCTCGTCAACCTCATATTCTTCAATGTACTGATCAACATTAGTTCGAGTATATGACAAAGGGTAATACAACCCACCTGTTTTCTCAGCAATTTCCTTCCAAATCCTTACACCAACAGAGTCCATTCCTGAACCACTAACAGTATATATCTTAATGTTTTCTTCCTGTGCCTCATTTATCTCGTTCCTGTAATAATAACCTTCAGGACAACCCTGTTCATAACTATTATCATTACTTCCTTCACCATGAGGAGGAGCATCTCCTATTAGAAAAACTATTTTTCTGGAATTCTTTCTCCAATCAATCTTATGGATTGCTGCGTGTAAACCATCAGCAACAGCTTCAGGAGTATCTCCGCCACCTCTGGCCTCAATTTTTCTTATGAAATCCAAAGCATCATCTATATCACTATCTAAATCATGCATTTTCAACAAGTATTCATGCTCTTCATTTTCATGATCTCTATAAGTTACTATGCCAACCATCAAATCAGGTTTAGGATAACCAACCTCAACATCTTCCACAAGGTTTATAATCTGAGTCTTGACTTCTCTAATCTCATCATTCATAGAACCAGTACTATCTATCAGAAAAACAACATCCATCTGGTAATCATTAGGTTCTGGTGGTACAGGACACTCATAATAGCAAACTTGATTATTATTACAAGTCTGAACACAACTAGCATCTTCAGAAACCACTTTATCCTCATCATCTATTTTTAATGCAGTTGTAAAAGTCAATAATAACAGCATTAAAACCAAAAAACCAAAAACCTTTTTCATCTTATTCCTCCACGCTAAATCTTAAAGCGCAACATTAGAAAAGATGCTAAGGTATAAATAACCAAAAGTAAGCTTCGAAATCAGTTGAAGTTTCTTATAGACGAGAAAAAGTGAATTTTAAAGGCTTATTTCGTTCTTTTTATCAAAAGATATATAAAACAAATCATAATTTCTCTCTTCAATGGGCTCTTAGCTCAGCCTGGCTAGAGCACTTGGCTCTTAACATTTGAGAGTTACCAAGGGGTCGGGGGTTCGAAACAACGAATACTCGTTGAAGGCTAACGTTTGTGGGATATACGCTTTGCTTAATCCCACTTAGTGGCTAAGAATGGTGTTCGCTGGCGAAAGTCCCTCAGGGCTCATATTTTTTAAATCTAAAATGGAATGCAAGCAAGAGGAAAACAAAAAAGATTGTACTTGTTCTTATCCTTGCAGCAGAAGAGGTATTTGCTGTGAATGCATCAGGCATCATCGTGAAAATGGTGAGATTCCAGGTTGTTTCTTCCCATCAGATGCTGAAAGTACTTATGATAGAAGCATCAAGCACTTTGTAAAAATACACTCCAATAAAATTAATTAGCCTTTTCTAATTACTAAGAACTAGAAATCACAAGTTTAGTTATCTCAAAAACCCATAAATTTTAGAAGACACTGTTGACAACAAAAAGACATTTCGCCTCTTTTCACTGCTGATTCCTGAGCAACTTCCTTGCTACATTGGTAGCAGTAAGTCATTCCCATTTTATTAGTTAATAATAATTATTTGGTGTTTAAAGTATTTATTTCTTTCGGTTAATTTTGAGTGATAATATTTAAATAAGAATAATCACTATGTGAAGTCATGAAAGTAGCAGTTATAGGTCCTGTCACTAAGGATGTAAAGATTATTGATAATGAAAGAATATCCGGTATGGGAGGAATACCTTTCTATATTGGTAATACTTTAAAAGCTCTTGGAGTGGATGTTACTGCTTTTGTGTCTCATGGTAAAGAAGATGATGAATGGGTTGAAAATAATTTTTCAGGTGTTAAAGTAAGTCATATTCATTGTGAGGGTACACTAAAAGTCACTCATAAATTTTCCACTAAAAATCCTGATAAACGTGATATATCAACAACCCATTTTAAGAACAGAATAAGATTAGATAATATAAGCAACATCTCAAGTTTTGATTGGATTTCTATTGGTCCTTTATTGAATGAAAACATGGATGAAGATTTCTTTAAGAGTTTGCCAAAAGACAAAGTTATTTTCAACAACTTCGGTCTGTTAAATTATCATGAAGATAAAAAGTGGGTTTATAAACATCCTGAGAGATTGGTTAACATGGTTAAATATTTTGAATTTATGATTCTGGATGAAGAAGAAGTCTTATTTGCAACTAGCAATAAATCTGTTGTGGAAGCAGTTAAGTTTTTGCAAAAAAAAGGTTTGAGAAACTTAGCAGTAACAAAAGGATCTAGGGGTTCAACCATATTCATCAAGAACAGGGTTTACGAGATTCCTGCATACACTCCAAAAAGATTTGTTGACACGACAGGTTGTGGCGACACTTATGTTGCAGGATTAATCAAAGGCTTAGAATTATTTGATGATTTCCAGAAGATTGGCGAATTTGCAGCGATGGTTTCAACCATGAGAATTGAAAATAATGGTCCTTTCAATAAGAGTTTGGAAGATGTTTATGAAAGATTAAATCATGAAAGATAATTATGATTAATATAGTTAACAGTTTCAGTTAAACTTTGTTTCTGAGTCACGTATTCAGGATATTTGTCAGGGTTGACAAACTCATGAGGTATCCCAATAATTTCACCTATTCCAGCTTCGTATGCAGACTGCATTCCTGCAACTGTATCTTCAATCACCATTGTTTGCCATGGGTCTGCTGAAAGTTCTTCCAAACCTGCAAGATACAAATCAGGTGCAGGTTTTCCATTCATGACTTTTGGATGACTCTCTGAAATTATAGGAACATCTTTTAAAATATTATATAATCCTGCTCGTTCTATCTTCAGCATTATCTCATCATATTTTGCACCTGTTACAATACCAAAACCAAAATGTTTTTTAAAAAATTGCAATGCTTCTTTTGTGTATGGAAATAGTTCTGGTTTTTTTTCATTAAACCATTGTTTGAGCAGAGCATGTTTTTGTGCAAGCAGTTCTTCAGGCATTATTGACAGATTATAAATTTCTACCAAGTTTGCAGCAGTTACTATCCCGGATATTCCTGCATGATTATCTCTGTAATCCTCTTTAGTTAAATCAACGCCAAAAGATTTTAAAGTAGGTAACCAACCTTTATATTGTAAATGTTCTGTTACAAATATTACTCCATCAGCATCTGAAAGGATTGTTCTTAAGATCATTTTTATAATTGTATTTTGTTTATAATTATAAATGTTTTGATTTATAACCACTATAAAGTGAATAAAGTAAAAAGATTTAAATATCTACAAAAAATCCTCGAGACATGCTAAAACCGATAATTTGCTGTCCTGGAAGTATAAATCCTGACCTAAAACTAAAAACGAATGTCAATAAAGGAGTTAAAACATTCTTCGGAAATTACTTTTATGACTTAGGAGGAAAAGGATGTGACACCTGTTGTGCAATAAAAAACATATCAGAAAAAAGCAGAAAAGTATATTTAGTAGGATGCATAGGCAACGATGAATGGGGAAAATATGCTCTAAAAAAACTAAAAAAGAAAAAAATAGAAATTGATTTTATATTCAAAAAGAAAGAAAAAACAGGAATTGTGCTAGAATATATATTCGAAAATGGAGAAGTAGAGGTTGGAATAGACTCTGGCGCAAATAAACTATTAACTAAAGAAGATGTGCTGAAAGCAAAGAAAATAATAGAATCATCAGCATTAATAATAGGACAAATAGAAAACAACTTGGAATCTTTAGCAATATCTTTCAAAATTGCTAAACAAAATAACGTGCCAACATATTTAGATCCAAGCATAGTTCCTAAAGATGAAAAAAATAAAAAATTTCTATTCACAGAAATCATGCCACTCACAGACATAATTACACCTGATAGATACGAACTTTATGAACTAACAGACATAAAGCCAAAAAATAAAAAATCATTAATTAAAGCAGTGAAAAAACTATTAAAATACAGCAAAATAGTCTGCGTTACACTCGGCTCAAAAGGAGTTTTCTTATCAGACAAAAAAGGATATTCAATAATTCCCTCATTCAAAGTCAAAGCAGTTGACGGAGGAGGAGCAGGAGATACATTCAGAGGAGTTTTCGGATATAAAATAGTAAAATACTGTGAACAAAACAATTGTGAAATAGACAAAATACCCTTCAAAAATCTCAAAGAATTCACCAGATACGCAAACGCCGCAGCAGCAATCGAAATATCAAAATATGGAACAATAGAAACAATACCTACAAAAAAAGAAATAGAAGAATTCCTGAAATAATGAGAAAAAACAAGATATCATACAAAAAATTAATGGATTCAACAAAGCAGGAAGCATTAACACTATTTCAAAAAGAGTATGGTATAACGCCTGAAGAAGCAAATAATATTACAGGCGATTTATTTAAAAAAATATTCGAAGCAACACTATTAATATTCAACAAATCTCTGGAAAGCGGTTTATGCAAATGTGATTCAATAGCCCAGACAACAAGTGCAAACATAGCATCACTAGTAACTGATTGGGACAATCCTCTGCAAGACACTAGAAAAGTAGGAAGAACACTGTCAAAAGTGTATAACCATATGAAAACATTAGACATAAACAACATCTCACTACTAAGACAAGACATGCTAAGAACAAAATATAATTCTCAAGA
>JAHJDK010000201.1 GCA_018812505.1 Nanobdellota archaeon
AAACTTTAAGAGAGGAAAAACTTGATAAGCCAAAACCACTCAAATATTGTTTTGAAAAACCAAATCTTCCATGGTACTTAAAGTTTTCAACGTATGAACTTGATAATATTTGGGTTCACCTAGGATATGCATATATAGAAGTTGTTGCTAAGATAAATCCTAAAGTAGCTAAAGAATATATTCATCAATACTCAAAAACTATTGAAAAAAACCATAACTTTCTAGAGCTTTATGATAGAAAAGGACTCATATACAAAACACTATTCTACATTGCAGATGAAGGAATGATCTGGGCAAGTATGCATCTTAATTTATTAGAGAAATTTAAAAGTTAAGCTTGATTTAACTCAAAATCAATCATTACAGGCAGGTGATCAGACAATTATATATCTAAAACTTTGTAATCAATAACATTCACCTCTGATGATACAAAAATGTGATCAATCCAATGCTTTGGCTTCCAAGAAGGAAAAGTCTTACTATAATCACCACTCTTATTTGCATTCTCAACCCCTGCAAGCTTGACAAATTCACTTAACTCTTCTAGTCCTGCAAAAACATTGAAGTCTCCAAAAACTATTCTTGGACCTGAACAACAACCAACAATTTCACCCAGCTCTTTTAATTGCACTTGCCTAGTTTTTTTCCTTAAAGATAAATGAACTATAAATAAATGTAAATCTTCCTTTCCATAACCAATAGGAACTTTGACCTTTGAATGTATAACCAATCTCTTAACGCCTTTAGAGAAATAATAAAATCTTGTATCAAAAAGCTTGTACTTTGAAAGTATAGCATTACCTTGCTTTCTCATTATAGGAATAAAATTCAAAACTTTATACAAAGATTTTCGTGCATACTTCACCTTTTCAACCCAATAATCCATTTCAAGGCTGTCAGCAAAAATCTGTGAACCAGACTTTCCAAGATACCTAACAGAACCAGAATCCATCTCCACTAACCCAAGTATATCAGGATCAACTGTTTTCAGATAGTCAGATATCTTGAACAGAGTCATCTTCACAATTTTAAAATATTTGAACAACTCAAGATATTTCCAACGACGATTAATACCTGCGCCATACTCAACATTATAGCTTACTAATCTCATATCTCAAATTTCAAACTTACTATATTTAAATCTTGTCTTTGTTTATTCTTAAAAGATAACCTGCATAATGAAAAGATAATTGCAGAATAGGACCTAAAACTATTAATGCCAATATTGTATTTAATTCTGGAATGAAGATTGGAAAAGAAAAGATTAATGCACCAAAAACATAATCTAATTGATCAAAAGGAAACCATGACTTTCCAGAAGGAATACCTCTTCTTCTCTTAAAAAATGATTCAACAGAATCTGCAAACAACACTCCGAATGAAAGAAGAAAACCAAGAAGAATTGAAGAGCTAGAATAATCTATTATGCTGATGTTTTGAAAAAAAGGATTATTATACAATAATTTTTGAAAGTAAAAAAATAAAGTTCCCAAAAAAATACCTACTAAGAAACCTCTAAAAGTTTTATTATCACCAAGAATCCTTTTACCTCTTATTTTTCTACCAAAGTCAACTGGTTTATCCAGAAAAGGCACCCATTGAAAAAGAGGAGGTGAAGCATTAGAAATATATGCTGGAAGAAAATAATAAAACGCTTTCAAAAACAATAATCCAATCATTAAATCACCTTCCTAAAACGCAAAGTACTAACCATTAATACGCCGGAAATGATAAACAATATCATAACAACTTTCAAACTGGCATTGACAAAAAAAAGTATTGGAAAAATCAATCCATTGATGGTTATAGGCATACCTAAGAATCCATCAACCTTCTTTTTCATAACATTAAATCTTGCCAACCTAAAAGCACTTGCACCAACATATAACACAAGTAAGATTAATAAATAATTATTTCTAAAAACAGAATACATCAAAACAGCAGGAGCAACACCAAAAGAAACCAAGTCAGCCAAAGAATCAAGATGCTCACCCATGACAGATTCAAGTTTTAACAATCTAGCTACTTTACCATCCAAGAAATCAAAAACAACTGCCAACAATAAAATAAAACTCGCTAAGGTAAACTGATTATTAACAGAAAAAATTATTGATAAAAATCCTAAAAGTAAATTAACAAACGTTAAAATGTTTGGAACTTGATTTTTTAATCTCATCTTGTAGCAATTATTGTTTCTCCTGCAAAAACTCTTTGACCAATTTTAACTTGTAGATTAACATTACTGGGAATTATAAGTGTTACCTGACTGCCAAGCTTGATTAATCCTATTCTTTGACCTTTAATAACCTTTTCGTTTTTCTTAATAAAAGAAACAATCCTTCTAGCCACAAAACCAGCTATCTGAATAACCTTAATATTGAAACTCTTGTCTTGAATTAGCATTTGCACATTTTCATTCTCGAAAGTTGACGCTAAAAGATCTGCCTTCAAAAACTTACCTGAATTATGAGTAACATATTTCACAACTCCATCAACTGGAGCACGATTAAAATGAACATTCCATATACTCATAAAGATAGACACAATATAACCTTTACTTGCAACATCTTTAGTCATAGCTCTGACTTTTCCAAGATAACCTTTTTCTATCTCAGCAACATTTTTATCAAATTCTTTTATCATCATAACCCTTCCATCAGCAGGACTAATAATATTATTCCCACTAGGAATCTGCCTTGCAGGATCCCTTAAAAAGTAAAAGTTGTAAAAAATTAGAAAAACTATCAAAAGAAAAACTACAACAATTAATAGTATTATTAACAACATAAAAAAGAGATAATAATGTTTTATATAAAAAATTTAATATTGTAGCCGTTTTTACTACTAAAGATGATAACTTTTGTTTATTGGGGGAAAAATCATTAGCTAAATTGGGAAAAGAGTTTAATATGCCCACTTATGAAGAAATTACTAAAGAAAAATTAAAATTAGTT
>JAHJDK010000202.1 GCA_018812505.1 Nanobdellota archaeon
ACATCTTCTAATATTTCTTCAAATTTCAAACCATACATAGTTCCAATGTTGAAGTGTCCGCCGTCTTCAAAAACTCTAAGCTTTACACCAAGTTTTTCAGCTAATTCTTCGCCGTTCTTCAAAGGAACAATAGGATCGTCAACTGAGTGGTAAACGATGAATTTTTGGCAATTAGCTCTTATTTTATTCCAATTAAACGGTTTATCTATGAATGTATCTAGTACTGGTCTAAACTCTTTTAATCCAATATCAGAGCAGAAGCCAGCAACCAGAAAAGAAGCTTTTACAGGCTTGTTAAGCAGCTCTAAAACTCTCAATATAAATGGAGGGCCAATGCTTCTGCCGATAAAAACTGTATTCTCATCAATTTTCTCAAAGTAAGGCTCAAAAGCAGCCATCCAGTTATCTAGTGTTTGACCATAAGGCGTTGGAAATTCAGGTGTGAAAACCTTGCAGCCCAGCATCTTTAATTCTGATTTAAGCCAAGGATACCAACACTCATCAGCATTTCCTCCAGTAGAATGAATCAGTATAAAATTAGGTTTCATAAACGCTTCACCTTAACCCTCTCAATGTGTTCTTCACCAACCTCTTCAATAAAAAATGAGTGTTTTTTGATTTTTAGCATCTGACCTCTGCCAGGCATCCCTCTAAATTTTCTAATCAAAAAATCACTAACAGTTTCATATTTTTCATCAATAGACATGTTAAAAAAAGAGTTTAAATATTTAGAAGTTGTTTCACCGTCAACTAAAATAGTTTGCTTATTAATTCTCATGATTCTATTTGGATTAACGTCTGATTCATCAATGATTTCACCAACCAACTCTTCAAGTAAATCCTCAATAGTTATCAAACCTACTGTTTTTCCATTATCACCTATAACTATCGCGATATGACAATGTCTTTCCTGAAACATCTTGAACAAGTCATCAATAACAGTTTTTTCATGAATAAAAAATGGTTTGACAGCTATATCTTTCAAAGGAAGATATGCTTCGTTATCAGTCAAAGCTTCTAAAACATCCTTAGTATGAATAATCCCTACAATATTGTTTAATGAACCCATATATAATGGGATTCTAGAATAAGGAGAATCAGCAACAGTTTCCATTGCTTCAGAAACCTTAAGATTAGCATCTAAACAAAACATTTTTTGTCTAGGAATCATCACTTCATTAGCAGTAATATCATTGAACTCTAAAACATTTTTTAATAATTGTTTTTCATTCTGCTCTATTGATTTTTCTTCTGCACCAATGTCAATAGCTATCTTTAAATCATCTTCAGTTAAGATTTTTTTCTTTTTAGGAGGCTTACCAAATAATCTTAAGGCAACAGCACTAAGCCACTCAAAAAAATTCACCAAAGGTAATAAAATCTCTTGAAGAATTAACAAGGGCTTTGCAACCCATAGAGCGACTTTATCAGGATGTGATGAAGCATAAGACTTTGGAGTAATCTCCCCAAAAATCAATACCAAGAAAGTCATAGCACCAATAGCAATGCCTACACCTTTAGAGCCAAATAGGTCAGTAGAAATAATGGTTGCAAGAACTGAAGAAGCCACATTAACAAGATTATTACCTATGAGAATAGTAATAATCATCTTCTGAGATTCTTTCTTTAATTCTTTAACAGATTTAGCACCTTTTATTCTCTTTCTAATCATGGATCGGAGTTTAATAGGTCCTAAAGATAATAAAGCAACCTCTGCACCAGAAAAAACTGCTGATAACAATAACAAAAATATCAGCAAAATAACTTGCCAAATAATCATAAACACACCTCAAGAAAACCTTCTAACTAGAACTATTTAAATATTTCTAATCAGCGAACCATGAGTTCTCTAATGTAAGGTTCTAATTCCATAATAAGAAATTCTTCCTTATCAATTTCTTTTATTAAGGGAATAAGTAAAGTGCTTATTTTATTCTCATACCTTGTCTGTCGCTCCTCAGCACTTAATCCATCTTTACCTTTCATATACTTCTTTGTGTAAAGATTCACCAAACCATCACTTGCTTTAATATATTTTATTGAATCCAAATTAAACCATTCTTTATATACTTCAATTTTTTCATATAACTCAACATTCTTGGTTTCAGGATGATTTACAGGAGGAGTTAGTGCAGAGACTATTTCAAACACTTTCACACCAAAATTCTTATAGATTATATTTCGAAGGTTTAGTTCATCATCAGGGTGTTCTTCTACTAAATCATGACACAGTCCTGCAATTATATCATCATCAGGCATATCCCATAACGCAAGAATGGAAGAAACTTGCACCGGATGTTCTGCATAAGGATTCTCGCTGTCACGATAGTCTCCAAGATGTTTCTCTAATGTGAAAGAGAGTGCTTTCTCAACCATTTTCTCATTAATGTCAGGTTTTACAGCGAGATATAAATCCATTATTTCAGGAATTAATTTTTCATTATGCTCTTTGTAAGATTTAAACAAATCAGTTATTAAATCCAGATTAGACTCTATAGTTATTATCTGTTGCTGCTGAAGATTTGTTTTTGGAACTAGAGATAAGGATAACATTGGAAACATCAATACAGAAATAGTGTTAAATTTAAAAAGGTATCAAAAAATTACTAACAAAAAGAGCGCAACACCCGAAAAATTAAGTTGTTTTTACTATTTTAAGTTTTTCACAACTACTTTTAGTATTTCAACCACTTGACGATTTTTGTCCTTGGATTGTCTGAGAGCATCTGCTAGTTCTTTATCTTCCATAACTGCTTCAATCCAGTTTGCAAAGTCGTTTTTCTCATCATTAACATGGTGTTTAAATAGCTCGTCCGACAAACTATCAATAGCCACTGATAATTCACACAAGTCAGAACAGCAAGTTCCTTCAACCATGTAAAAACATACTTCTGGAGCTGCTTTTTTTAAACCTTTTTTCTTAGTTGAAACTTTCTTTATTTTAGAATCTTTTTTTATTGACAAATGCACTCACCTCTCACAAAAATGTTATTTAACATATATTTAAATATTGTTATTTAGAATTAAGAATCATTAATTAGACATTTTTTTATAAATCTTTTTAAAAAGAAAGATTTTTCGTTATGCTATGCTTGAAACTATACCTCGAACAGAAGATACTGTTGTAAAAGAGAAATTTGTCGAGAGATATAAATCTCTTTTAGGAAATAAATATGATGAGTTTATAAAATATTCTTTCTCATACATCAGGAAAACTGTTAGGGTTAACACTTTAAAAATAGGTGTTTCTAATCTTAAGAAGCAATTCTCTGATGATTGGAATATGCTGCAAGTTCCATGGTGTAAAGAGGGTTTTTGGGTTGATTATAAACGTGAGAAGAGGTTTGATATTGGCAACACACCAGAACATCAGCTTGGTTATATATATGTTCAGGACGCTGCTAGTATGATTCCTGCAGTTGTTCTTCAGCCAAAACCAGGTGAGAAAATACTTGATATGTGTGCAGCTCCTGGCAGCAAAACAACGCAAATAGCTCAATATATGAATAATACAGGGGTTGTTATTGCTAATGATCCTAATAGCAAGCGTTTGGCTGCTTTAGGCATTAATTTGTCTAGATGTGGAGTTTCAAACACTGTAATAACTCACCAGCAAGGAACGTTCTATCGAAAATTGGAGTTTGACAGGGTGTTGGTTGATGCTCCTTGCAGTGCGACAGGCACTATTCGCAAGAGTTTGAAATCTCTTGCCATGTGGTCTCCTGGTCTTGTCAGAAAGATGGTAAGCATTCAAAAACAGTTGATAGAAGCTGGTTTTTTGGCTTTGAAAAAGGGTGGGGTTATGGTTTATAGCACTTGCACATTAGAGCCTGAAGAGGATGAGGGAATGGTTTCTTATCTGCTAAACAGACATTCTAATGCACAATTACAGGAGATTAAGCTCGATATTAATAGAAGTGAGTCTATTACTAGCTTCGAAAAAGTTGATTTCAATCCTGAAGTTAAGAAATGTTTAAGGATATACCCTCAAGATAATAACACAGAAGGTTTCTTTATTGCAAGAATTAAGAAGCTTTAACTACAAAATCTTTTTAAAATAAACTGTATTTCTAATTAGACTTGGAGGTTATTATGAGTATTGATGACACATTAAGTAAACCTATAATGGATTCTAATGAGTGGAAAACTCATTTTAATGGCTTGTTTTCTATTATGGATGAGCGAGTATCAGTAAAAAGTCGTTATCCATCTGCCGAGGAAACAGTTTCTAGGTTATTGGATGTTAGATCTCCTGTAGTTCGTAGAGAGAATGAGTTGATTAAAATAATTTCAAATGTTCCTGATTATAGTGAAAAACTTGATGTTCTTAATCATTATATCGTTGATTTGGATGTTCAGATGTCTAATAGTTATTTGAAAAGATTAATCAAACAAGAAAAGCTTGATAATCAAACTGTTGTTAATCTTAGGAATGGTATGAGAGATTTAAGAGATAAGATGTTTATTTACAGGCCTAAATTGGAGCCTGAGTTGATACAAGATTTGGATTTGTCGAAATTTATAGGTAAATATAATGATGGGACAGATCAAGCACGCTTAAAAAATAAGGAGTTAATTCAACAAATTAGAGATGTTTTTGATTGGGATAAGATAAAGGATAAATCTTGGGATAATAATGATAAGACTGTTTCATTAAGGTTTTGGAGTAATAGACTTGATTATATTGATAGTTTAATTGATAGGATTGATGAGAAAAAATTGTCTTTGCATGAGATTGATGATCTTAAATATGTTGCAGGCATGGTAAAAAATAATTGGTATCTTAATCATAAGGTTATGGAAAAATCGTCTGATGATGTAAGGGTTGATTTCTTTAATCATTTGGATTCATTAGATAACAAGTTAACTTTTAAGTATCTTTATGCAAACCAAAAAATAGAGTCTAAAATTGATCAGTTGTACAGTCAAGTCCCAAAATCTGTCAGGGAGTTCAGAAGCAAACTGAGCCGTGCGCAAGTTATTGGTGATGTTAGGATTAAGAAAACAGCAGATATTATTAATTATATTGGAACTGCTTTGGATTCAGATAGCCACTTCATAGCCATTAATGGTCAGGTTACTCAATTGAGTTCTTTGTCTGAAAGATTTATTGCTGTCAGGGAATTAGCTGGAAAATTGAATCATAAAAAAATATCTTATGATCAACTCTTGACATTGAATCATAATCTTGAACTTGTACAATCAGATAAATTGTTTCCTGTTGATAATTCTGGAAATGGTAATAATACTTTAAGAAACTCAGTTATTCAGGTCATGTTTAACACTTGCAGTAGTGCAACACAGTATCTGATGAAAAAGAAACTTTACCACGAGGTGCAAAGATGAGTTTTTTTAATTTTCGTAAAAATAATTCTGTTCCTGAAAACTTGGAGTCTTTAATTGAACAGGTTGAATCAAAAGAATTAAGAACAAACATCTTGAAAGCAGTTAAGAATATTGTTAAGTCTAAAGATAGTAAATATAAATTAGTTGTTGAAAACGTTAATGACAGCATAGTTATTAGTCAAAACGAGCGATTCATCTTTTTTAATAATCAATTTTCTGAAATACTTGGCTATAATTCTGAAGAATTGTTTATGAAGGATTATAGGAATGTTTTTACTCCTGAGGGTGTTGAGATTTTGAAGGATAGGGAAAAAAGGCGTTTGGCTGGTGAGTTTGTTTCTCCTAGATACGAGTCTACTTTTAAAAGAAAAGATAAGTCTATTGTTCATGTAGAAGCTAATGTTAGAATTATTGATTACCAAGGTGCGCTTGCGACTTTCGCTGTGATAAGAGATATCTCTGAAAGAGTTATAGCTGAAAAAGCAAAAGAAGATGATAGAATAAAAGCTTTGGAGTATATGAATGAGTCTCCTGCAGCAATGTATACTGTTGAATTAGAGTCTGGAGAATTCATTTTCACAAATAAGGCTTATAGAGATATGTTTGGTTACTCAAAATCAGATATCAAGAATATTACTGTAAAAGATACTTATGATTATGTTAAAGATCGTAATGGTTTTCTTAATAAAATAATTAAAAACAAATTTGTTGATAATTACAAAGTATTGTTCAAGAAAAGTAATGGTGAAACATTTAGGGGAAGTGTTACCGCTAAGTTTCAGGAAAAAAAAGATGATGTTGTTATGGGTATAATTAATCTTGATGATTTAACCAGTATCTGTGCTAAATGCAAAAAAATTCGTGAAGATGGTGAATGGGCTCCGCCTGAGAAATATATTTCAGAACACACTAACATAGTTTTTAGTCATGGTGTATGTCCTGATTGTATGAAAGAGTTATATCCTGATTTTGTTAGGAAATAATTACACATATTCTTGAGATAGTATTGTTTGATATTTTTCTTTTTCCTGTTCGCCAATAGGTAAATCAACCATTCTATGACATGCCAACTTTAACTTGTTAAGTGCGAATCTTGTCTTGTCAATTTTATAGTGTTGTTCCAACAAATTAATTGATTTTTCAAGCATGAGTTGTTTTTTATTTAAGGAGCTTTCTGCTCCTGCTGCGTTCATCAATAATAATCCTTCATTTGTTAGTATGCTAGAATTGTTTCTTGCTGTTAATTTTACAATGTTCAGGTATTCAAAACCATTACTTAAGTATGATGAATCATATTCTGATAATGAGGTGTAAATTTCAAGCATTTGTCTGTTGATTTCTTTTACGACTTGTCTGTTAGTATTTATGGCAATTGTTTTTGCTTTAGAATATAACTCCAATGCTTTTTCTAAGTCTGTTTGTGATTCGTAATCATTTATTTTTAATCTGGCTCTTTTCAAATATATAAAACCAAAATCCATGTAAAAATTGTAATCTTGATTACCATTTTTTAATGAGTCTAACACATTAATGCATAAATTTGTCACTATCTTTTTTTCTGTAAATGGTATTGGATTTTTAAGTAGTTTTGTGCCAGTTATAGCTGTTAAATGTGTTAATTGCTTTAGTTCATTTTCTAAGGCAATATATCTTTTTGTAGAAATACGTGTATTTCTCATCTGTGTTTTGTAGAGTTCTATAGCATTTTTGAAGTTGTCTAAAGCTGCTCTGTAGTTGCTTATTAATTCTCCATTTTTTGATATGTATGTTGCTTTCATATAATATGCTCTTCCAAGTTCAAAAGATGTTTTTCTGATTAATTCAGTGTGTAAAAATAAGAATCTTCTATTATCAATTAGATCTTTCTGATTTAATAGATGTTTTCCGTTGTTGATTGTTGACAGTATATATTTATCTCTTGCTTCAGGGATTTTTGTAATGCTTGCTATGTCTAGTTTCATAGTCATCATATTTGGACCTATGTATGCTTGAAAGAATTCAAGATCTTTATCATATTCTTTGTAGAAAAAATCTCTTAGTTCATCGTTTTCTCGGAGAGATAAATCATATAGTATGTTTGTCATTAATCTGTCTAAGAATAATGTTGTGTGTTTTGATTCGTGTTGATTGTTAGTTGCTTTATTGTTTGCCGCAATTATAAAATTACCTGCTTTTGCTATATAATCATTTTTTTTAAGCCTTGATAGGTTTCCTTCTTCATCAATCATATCTAAAAGGTTTCCTCCAACGCTAAGAAATTCTCTGGCTATGTGACTAGTTGTTTCTTGTGGTAAGTTATCATGAAATTCTCTGCAGAAAAACTTGTAAATACTCTTTTCAAGGTCCATTTCATTCTCTGGAAGGGAAAACTATTTAAATAATTTGTCATTATTTAGTGATAAATATATTAGTTTTTTTAAGTTCTATAAAAATTAGGTTCTCTGTCAAGTTTTCTTCATCCCCAAAAAAAATAATATTCTCACTAAGTAGTGATTAAGTTAATAAGATTTATAAATATACATCTATTCTGAGAAGCAATGTCACAAAAAGAACCTTTAGATGAACTAATCTACAGGTACGAAGGAGACTACTTAGCATTATGGATTGAAGCGAAAAGCAGAAACATGCTCGACGACAATGAATCAATAACAGAACGAAACTTCATAGAAATACTGACATATGATTTCATCCTGGGAAAAAAGGGATTACTGCTGTACAAGATTTTGGAAGACAAGAATGCTATCAAAAATGTTAAAGAAACTATTGATGAACTCAATAAATCGCTAAGACATGCTGAATACGACGAAAGAACAAACATAACTGAGAAAATATCAACTTATTACTCCAGCACTCTCTCATTGTCACACCAACTTAGGAGTCATGAAAACCAGTACAACAACACAAAAAGAGGGGAACTAATTAAAACCTAGAACAAGGAGATAAGATGAAAGAAAAATTCATGAAAGCAAAGCAAACCTTAACACAAAGAGTGTTATCAATAGGAGAAGAGCTCCATGAGGAACTCGTTGAATTCTCAAATGTTATTAACGAAAAGGACGATGCATACAAAACAATGGGAGGCACACCTGAAGAAGTCAAGAAAAGCCTGAATGACTATCAACTCATAGTCAAAGACTACCCTACTGCAAAAGAACTAAGTGACATAATGAGTCAAAAAAAATCTATAGTAGGAGGATTATTAGGGAAATCACTAAATCAAGCAGTTCAAGATGCCCAAAAAGTAATTAAAAGATTTGAAGAAATACCACCTGAAACACATAAAGTAGTGAAAACTCTAAACGAACCAGTAAAACTAGAGCTAACAGTTTATCGCAATGACAAAGACAACTCAATAAGCATTGCACTACCAATAACACCAAAACAATCATTAATAACAGATGCTTTTTCACCCACAAACGCAGTAAAGAATTGTGTGACAAAAGCATTTTATGATGCAATACTAAAAGAAAATATAACACAAAAATCAAGCAACTTTAAAACAGATTCTTATGGATTAAAAATAATAAGATTCAAATCAACAATAGAAGAGGGATATCTAGAAGAACAAGTAGAGAGAATAACAAGATTCATGAATGAAGAATCAACTAAGAAGAATAGTCACAAAATCTTAGAGCAAGCAAACATAAAAATAGAATTCATATATGATAGGTCAGGATCACTAGCTGTATTCGAACAAGACACAATAGACAAGATAGTGAACACCAAAAAAGAAATAGGAAAAGAAAGCATAGCATTAATAGTTCACAAGGAAACATCAACTAGTGATAGTGATGTTAAAGATTATGAAACATCTAAGGGAATGACTCTACCAGATATTGCAAGAGCATTTAAATCTGAATTCAAAAAATATGATATTCAGATAAAGACTCCTTATAACACTCTAGCTTATAACAGGGTTCAGACATCAAAGAAAATAAAACCTATAAGTAAGAAAGGTGAACCAGAAATCTTTGATTCAAATGATGTAGCTGGTCTTGTGGCAGGAGAGGTCACTCTACAAAGACTTACAAAGTATAAAAAAGAAAAAAGTGAATATATTGGATGCGAAGATTTCTGTGAGATAACTAATCTCTCATCACAAACATATTTCAGATTGATGAAAACCAAATATGTTAAGCACGAAAAAATAGGAAATAATAAGATGATGAGAGTGACTGGCCTAAGAACATACTTAGAAAGACATCATTGCATAATCGACAAAAACCAAAGGTATATGTGGAAACAACCCAAACTCAAATAAACTCATATCTTATTTTTTAAACATTCAAAAGAATACAAAATGGATAACTCAAAAAAAATTGAATCAATGCTCGGAACTGCACACTGGATACCTCAAATTCTCGGCTCATGGGAAAAACAAGATGTTGAAATACAAATAGTTGAAAAACATCAGCTCCCAAAAGAAGTATTAGACAAAGTGTCTGAAAAATGGGATGCTGTCATGAGAGCAGTGGGAGAACAAGAAATAGGTATAGAAGGGAAAGACTGGCGAATAACATCTGCAGAACCATATTCAAAACTAGAAATAAAAAAAGGTGATAATTGGGTTTTAAGGATGTTTGCAAGAGATCAGACAAGGATTGAAAGTTATTTTCTTAATAATCAAACACTAAATTTAGTGCACAGCCCGGCAAACTACGCTGAAAGCCTGGCAACCAACAATACAAATCCATGGGAACTAATAATGAAATATGGTGAAAGAGAAGCTCTTGCAGATGGTCATGCAGTAGATGTGGCACTAACAGGACTTGATAATCAAGGCAACGAAGTAATGCAATTCTTCAAAAGAGGAAAAGGACTGGGAGAATACGGCGGATACATAGGAACTGCAGCAGGAAATAGTATGAAACCTGAAATGACTCCTTTTGATATAGCATCCCGAGAACTAATAGAAGAATCTAGAGTGATGCCATTCATAGAAGCAAGCACTGCACTACTACACGAATCAGGAATACTAAACAGCAATCTTAATTTAGAAGAATATAAACGAATAGGTTTGGCGAATTCAAAATTTCAAGTTGTTGAAAAAATAAATGGCGGAAATAAAGTCAGGTTCTTGGATAGAAGAAACAATGAATCATACGGCTTACTTGTGAACGAAGAATCAAAATTAATAATGACAGGACTGGCACTAAACGTAGATCCTGATGAGTACTATAAGAATGGAAACAACAAACCACACCACAAAAGTGAGTATTTATTCTTATTAAAAACTAAATTACCATTACAATCATTGAACGATGAAAGTTTTGGATGGGTAAGAAATGATGAACACGCAGGAGCAATATACATTCCCTTCAACCACAACGAATTAACAGAGTTTGCAGTTGAAGAATTTCAAAATATGATGCCTCCAACAAATGCAGTTATATTATCAGCAATAAGAAACACATTCGGACATGAAAGCTATATGAAAACATTGAATGCAATAAACAATAAACATCCTGTAACAGAAAACTATCCATTATTGCAAGTGATGGAAGCTGGTAAATACTCTCAACCAAAGCTCTTAATAAAATAAGACAAAAGAAGAACTATAAAAATATTCTAACCTTGTTCCTCAGCTTTCTTAGCAACGTACTCAGGATACCATTTCTTCATACAATCAGGGCACATGCCATGCGAGAAACCTACATCAGGTAGACGTTCTGAAAAATATTCTGCAACTTTAACCCAAGGATGACCTTCTATCTTCTCATCTCGAATAGTACTGCAACCAGCACAAATAGGTATGATATCTTTCAGCCCATACTCATTTCGTTCTTCAAGTGACTTCTGAAGTACTTCAAACAATTTTTTTTGCTCTGTGATATCTCTAACTGTCGCAAAAGTTGCTAGATCTCCTTTATAATGAATTATTGTTACATTAGCCTCAACGTCAACTATAGAACCATTCTTTCTTCTAAAAGTAG
>JAHJDK010000011.1 GCA_018812505.1 Nanobdellota archaeon
CTCCTGAACCCAAACTCTTGCAAGGTCAACTACATCTAAGCAATCTGTTTTTCCATATAACTCCCAATATCTGTATTTTATCTGCTCATAAGCTCTTGAGCCAGGCATTGGAGCCAAGGATGTGAATTCTATCACTGATGTGCTTGGTAACTCCATTACTTCCATTATCTGGTCAACTGTCTTATTTAATTTGTATTTTGTTTCTCCCTCTGACCCTGGTACATAACAAGCAAATATTTGTATTCCTGCTTTATCCAACTTCTTCGCAACTTCAATGTTCTGGCCTATACATCCACTCGTCTTTCCGACAACTCTTGGGTCATAATCATCAAATCCAAAAATAACTCTTTGAACACACATCTTTTTGAAGTTCTCTATCACTCTATCATCTATTTCTGAAGCAGAACCATATACCTGCATCTGAACTTTGCCATTTAGTTCTTTTGGAAACGCATCTGCTAATCTGTCCAAAAAAGTTCCTTTTGAACTTCCTTTGCCAAAGTGCTTCAATGATGATAAACTATTGCAGGTCTCAAAAATATAGTTAAAGCCTTTCTCAACTAGGTTGACAACTTCTTCCCAGTATTTCTCTGGTGAAAGCATATCAATCTTATGATCTTTCAAACAGCAGTAGTCACAAGGTTTAATCATACCTTGAAGGCAACCTTTTATGAAGTTGATGTTTATTGATTTCTTATAATCTTCATGATGTAACCAAAATGTTTTGTTGTATTTTTCAAAGTAAGGTTCAAAATTTTTTATGAATAATAGCTCTGGTTTCACTAAATCTTTTAATCTATGTTTAACGTTTTCACCAACTGTTTTTACAAAAACTCCGTTTTTCTTATAAGCCAATGATGGAATACTATCAAAGTCAGAGCCTGATTTTAAAGCTTTAACAAGTCTGTTAAATGAGAATTCTCCTCTTTGATACCTGCCATTATCTATAATGAAGTCAACATCTGGAATTTCAATGTTCTGACATTCCGTAAATAAATAGCTTCCATGATGATTGCCAACTACTGTAAGAATATCTTTCTGTTTCGCTGCTTTCAATATTTGTTTTCCAGTTTTATAGTTTCCAGTCAAAGCGCCTATTCCAACTAAATCAGCATCTAGTTTTGAGATTATACTTGTTAAAGAGGTAACAGTTCCGTCAATTACTTCAACTTCAATCTCAGGTTGTGTTTGAGATAAATAATTAGCAATACTTAAAAGCCCATTTGGTACGAAGCATCCTTCAAATCCAACTCCATTTAGGGATGATGGTGGAAATATTAATTGTATTTTCTTTATTTTTCTCATTTTGCACCTTTTATTCTTTCATTAAGATTACTCCTCCATAGACCATATCAAAAATCTCTTTTGGAGTGTCTATTCCATGTTCACTAATCATGTAGACTTGCACTATTTTCATTTTAGGATTTGACTTATCAGCATGATATCTTCCAACTGCATCACAGGTTGGTTTCTGACATCTTACTGGCAGGAAGGATATCACTTTTCCAAAACCTTGTTTGGCTATTTCTTCGAGAATAATCCTATATTCACCTGAACAACTAGGATCTAAACTTGTCTCATCATGAAACTTTTGTCTGTATTTTGATTCTTGAAAGAACAAACCATCTTCAGATTTTATTAAATCTTCAACTCCCAAACCTTTATCAGACATCATTCGTTGATATACCTCTGGAACCTGAAATGCTCTAAAATAATCATCAACACAACTCACTAATTTTTTGATTTCAGAATTATCTTTCTTTAGATACCAATTCTGGTCTTCCATCTGCGAGTGATCATCAACCAACAATACAAGCCCTGTTTCTTTTCCAATACTTTTTCCATAGCCAGCCAGTTCTACAGCTAAACCCATTGTATAAGTCGAAAATATTCCAAAACTATCTGAATCAAAAGGTTCTAAAGCTGCTTTGCCATCTTCAGTTATTGGATAATGACCACCTATTATTGCAACTGGTTTTGACGCACTCTCTATTTCTAACCTCAATCTTGACATTAAATCTTGTTCAATCCAAAATATAGTTTTTTTCATCATAACAACCTCATTATGTATTTACTATTAAGTAGTAATTATAATATATTAAATATTGCATCAAAATTCGTGCAAAAAATGAAAAAAAATATAAA
>JAHJDK010000203.1 GCA_018812505.1 Nanobdellota archaeon
AAACCGCTTACATTAAAATCAGGACTGCCCAAACTTGTCAAACCGTCATTATCTTCATTAACTATAACCTTAATAACAGGAGGATTATCATTTGACTCTATAAAAACACAGAAATCACCTGCTATCCCAAGTTCTTCCTTTAAAGCCTGATAATCTTCATCACCAAGTTCTATAAACACATTCTCATCAAACTCTCCAGTCTTTGAATCAACCAATCCTTTATCATACAACTTTTCAGCAATATAATCTGCTTTTGAACTATAATCCTTAACCTTAGATTCTTTCTCACCGCCAATCAAAGAATAAAAAATAACCATGATTAACATGAACACCAGCAAACCAATGACTAAATCAACAGACCAAGCTTGTGCCTTTCTAGAGAATCTCGTCATTATACACCCCTTATGGCTAATTAAAAATACTGATGTTTAAAAAAGTTTCTTTTTTCAAGGCCTAAATTCAGAATTATCCCATAACTGCTTAAAATAATTCCTGTAACTTTCTGCAAGATTCTTATCTATTATCCTAACAGCAAACGGGAATTCCTCGTACCAGAATATAATCACTAACCTGTCACCATATATCCAATTAGAAGCAGGTGATTCAAAACTATCTGACATATATTTAACATTTGTGTGTCTCATATCTGAGAATTCCTTTCCTCTTTTCAACCCCTGGCTAGTTTTTACACAGATGACATTCAACTTTATACCAAACTTCTGCCTGTCTCTTTCAAAAGCATGCACCCCTGGACCCATAACTTCAGGACCTTTTCCAGGTATGTTAAAAGCAAACCAATCCTTCTTCTGTTTCAGCAAATCATTAAAAATAGTCTTTATGCCCTCCCTCCCTTCAAGAACTTCAATTACTGGCCTGTTCTTTCTAGGTTTATGTAATTCTGTCAGCTGTGAAAGGATTGAGTTGAGAATGTTTTCTTTTTCCTTAAGCATAGACATTATCTTATTCGGCTCTGCAGCCCTGTAATATCTTACATTATTTTTCAGTATGTAGGTCGCTACCCCTTTTTCAGACATACGCTCAAGTATTGAATATAGCAAGCTCCTGTTGATCTTCGTCCTTTCAGCTATCTCAGAAACGAGTGCATCCTCTAATTCAAGCAGTGCAAGATACACCTTGCTTTCATGATCATCAAGCCCTATCTTCTTAAGTTCTTCAAGCACAATAATAATAATCAAATAAACTATTTAAATGTTGTTGTTAAAATAAAACAACAAAGATTTAAATAATAAAACTACTATACAGTAATAAAATGAAAGTTTTATTTATATATCCTTCAAATAAATACAGCAATACAAACACTTCAACCTACTCGCTGCCATTAGGTTTAGGATCTATAGCAACATATTCTAAACAAAAAATAAGTGAGTTGGAAATAAAAATATTAGATGGCTCGATAATGAGTCATGAAGAACAAAAAGAAATCCTTGCAAATTTTAAACCTGATGTTACAGCAATAAGCCCGACAATATGCAGCCATGAGAATGGCTTGAAACTAGGAGAACAGGCAAAAAACCTGAACTCAACAGTATTCTTAGGAGGAGTGAATTCTACAAATTTATGGTACAGCATTCTAAAAAACAATGAATTCATAGATGGGGTTTTTCTATATGACGGAGAAGAAGGATTTTTTCAAACACTAAACAGAATATCTGAATACAGATTATTTGGATCTGAAGTCTTCAACGCAGTTCGTAATCTTGCACACAGAGACAAATACAACAATCCAACAGCACCAGAACACATATACATACCAAGAATCTCAGACATTCCAAACATAGACTACTCATTATTTGACCTTGAAACACACTTCAAAAAAACAAACTCAAAAGGATTTGGAAACGCAGTTGCATATTACGCAGGCAAAGGGTGTATGAAAAGAGGAAAAGTAAATCTGAAAAGAAATTATTCCTTTAAAGACTACCAAGAACTTATTAAAACAATGAACACCTGCACCTTCTGTGGAAGAAACGAAGTAGGCTTCAGAACAATGAAAGAAAATAGAGAAGCTGAAATAATAAAAGAGTTAAACAAAAAATACGGAGTAACATGGTTCTTCAATGTACAAGACACAGTAAATCTACAAAACAAAACCCCCATAGGAGTAGAAGGAACATACAGATTATTTATAGGATTAAAATCAGTAACCCAAAAAAATATAGATACACTAAAAAACAGATACGGAGAAAATTTGATATTTCAGGTTGGAATAGAAACTGTAAGTCCTGAGATGAGAAGGGTTTTCGGAAAGAAAGCAACAGATCAAAAAGATGTATCAGAAAAAACAGAACTTATGTACAAAAACAACATACAATTACATGCCAGCTTCGTACTAGGTGGAAGAGGAGAAACCCCTAAAAGTATGAAACAAACACTTGATACAGCAATAAAAATATCAAAATACCAAAACACCACATGGATTCTTGTAAGTCCGCAACTAATACTACCAGGATCACCAGATTACAATGCATTGCTTCAAATGCCCTTAATGCATAACAAATATTATCAAAAAGATTATATAGACATAACTGAAATAAGCAATGACTTCATGCGATACTTCGTGCCAAACCTCACAAGAAAAGAAATAATCAACACCATTAAAGAAACATTCTCAAAAATAAACAATCCAAATACAATTCTTGATATTAAAGGAGTAACTGCAGAAGAAGAAATATACATAAAACCAAGAAGAATATATACAAGTGTCTAAACATTTTTAAAAACAAACAGATTCAAACCTCATTAATGATAAAACTTGATGGTTCACATGGTGAAGGTGGAGGAGCAATCCTTAGACAAGCACTAGCGCTAAGCACATTAACAGGTAAATCTTTTGAAATTAATAACATCAGAAAAGGAAGACCTCAACCTGGATTGAAAGCTCAACACCTGCATTCAATTATAGCTTTAGAAAAAATTTCTGGTTGCTCAGTAACCAATTGCGAGGTTGGTTCTGAAGCATTGACATTTATACCTGGAGAGATAAAAAACAAAACAATAGATATAGACGTGGGAACTGCCGGCTCGATAACTCTTTTAATGCAATCATTGATAATGCCAATAGTTTTTTCAGGTAAAAAAGTAACTTTGAACATTACAGGCGGCACAGATGTCAAATGGTCTCAGCCAATAGATTATTTCACAAACGTGGTTGTTCCAAGACTAAAGGATTACGCAGATATAGAGGTTAAAACCATGCTTAGAGGATATTATCCTAAAGGCGGTGGAAAAGTCATAGTTAAGATAAACAGCAAAGCAATAGGTGCAGAGCTTAAACCATTAGAACTAACAGACCAAGGAGAACTGTTGCAGATAAGAGGGGTATCACACGCTTCAAGTGAGCTTGAAAATGCACGTGTGGCAGATAGACAAGCCAGCACTGCGGAAATACTTCTATCAGATTTAAAAGTGCCTATCAATATAAGCAGACAATACGCTAACTCCTTAAGCATTGGTTCTGGAATAACACTATGGGCTATGTTTATAAAAAAATATGTAAATATATCGGTACCGATAGTATTAGGTGCTGATTCACTAGGAGATAAAGGAAAGAAAGCAGAGGAAGTAGGCAGGGAAGCAGCACTCAACCTAAAAAAAGAGATTAGCTCAAAAGCAGTGATAGACCAATACCTGACAGACCAGCTAATACCTATGCTGGGAATAGTAAGAGGAGCGGTAAAAACCTCAAAAGTAACTAATCACACAAAATCAAATATATACGTGACAGAGCAATTCTTAGACGTGAAGTTCAAGATAGAAGGAAACATTATTTCTGTATAAGGATTACTGTTTAAATATTTTACAGGTAATTACTGCTTTTTATTCAAAGTTCTAAATACAACTCTTGATAAAGCTGTTGGTCTTTTAAAAGGAGATACTTCACGATGAGAAATTGCTTGTTGTTCTAAATCTTTAATATGTGGATGAGTATTTAATTCTTCATCTGCTCTTAACAATGGCACAGGTGTTTTTATAGGAATTGGTCTTGGTATAGGTATTACTTCTCTTCCAATTCTAAGGTTTAATAGAAGTGTTTTTTCACCTACTACAAAACCTTGATATTTAACTGTTTGTTTAAGTTTAAGCAGCCCATATTCATCCTTTCTAGGGATTATTAGTAATTGGTTGTTTTCATTCAAAAATATTTTCGCTACTTGAGTATTTTGAATGATTTCCCACTTGCTTTCAAAATCTTCAGATGAAGAGATGTCTAAACTGTATTCATCATCCAGCTCTATAACTTTATTTTCTTTAATAGTTTTAGTAGCTGTTTTTGTTTCTCGAATCTCATTGAGTAATTTAACTAAATCTAAAACATTGACTGAATTATCTTTATTCATATCTGCAACATACTCTTCATATTCAGAAGGATTTATTCTTTCTAATATGATGTCAACTATCATCGCAGAATCTTCAATGCTTAGTTCTCGATCATAATTAACGTCACCTAATAGCCATGTTTTGAAATAATAAACTATTGATTCAGTAGTTACAGAACAACTTCTATTATCACAAGATAAAACTGTGAAATAATAATCAGTATTCTCTTCTAAATTAGACAATATTACTTCATGATTTCTGACAAAATTAGAATTATTAATTTCATTTGATAAACTTTCATCTAGTCCATATTGTACAATTGAGTTTGAATTATTGTTAGTGTCCCATGTTATAATTGCTGAGTTTTCAGTTAGTTCATAACTTACATTTGAAATTTTAACTCCTGGGTGTACTGTGATATTAAAACGTTGATAGGTTTCACTTTCTTCATCATATTCATCACTTACTATAATTAATAATGAGAAAATTCCCTCTTCATATGGAGTTCCTTCTACAAGACCTGTTTGAGAATTTATATCAAGCCAACCCATATCAGTAGTTATTGCAAAACCATACATTAATGAATCTCCATCCAAATCATACGCATCTACATCGTACTCATATTTGCCTCCAACATAAGCATCAATTACAGGTGTGCTGTTAATTACTGGTTTTCGGTTTGTGTTCTGGACATGAACTCTGAATGTTTGTGAACTGTTGAATTCATTGTCTGTTACAATTATTCTAAAGCTGTAATCTCCTGCATCTTCAAAATCTGGAGTCCATGAAAAAATATTTTCGTTTTGGTCGAATCTGGAATCATTTATGCTAAAACTCAAATCATCATTGTTTGCATCGGTTGCACTTGCAATTATTGTTATTGTTTTATTTTCATAAGTTGTCATGTTTGATATTGGCTGGAGTATGGGTGGGTAATGAGGTTCTTCGATTGTTGAAAACCTTACTGCTTCATAAACAAATGTTCCGTCTGTTTTTGAACAATTCAAGTATACAACATAACTATTGTTCCAATCAAGTTGAATTAAATGTGAATGTGTAGTTGTGCCTGTTTGGTTCATTGGCAACCAAACATTTGCATAGTTTAACTCGTACTCACATGTTGCAGGCCAGTTAGTTGTTGCTGTTAGCAAAACCTTGTTGTCTTCAATCACTGCATTATTCTTCGGATTAGTTATTGTGATATGTAGTGGTTCGAGGTTTATGTCAAAGTAAATTGTTTTTTCGTTCAAATCATATATTCCTGTGTTTCCTGCTCTCATAGTCAGCTTTAATTCTTCATTTGCATAATCAAGTGGTATGTCATACCAGAAATCGAAGTTTCCAAGGTCATTTGTAGGATATGAATCAACGTATAAATCATCAACAAAGAAGTCAACTTTCAAGTACCCTGCTCCAGAATCATCATCAAGCAATGAACCATCAATGTAAATCTCATCTCCGCCTTTATAAACTTCATAGTCATATTCTAATTCAAAGTTCAATGGCTGTGTTTTCATACTAACAGATTTTATTTCAACCTGATGTGTTTGATTATGTTCATCCTCTGCAAATACTATTATATCTAAATGTTTCAAAGTGGAAATGTTAAGAATTATAGAATATAAATCACCATCAACAATGTAAGGAATTTCAATCCATGAAAAACCATTCCAATAACTGAAATTAATTTTTTTCAAATCAGTATCATCAGTTATGTTGGCAGTTATTGTAAAAGGTACTCCAACTTCATATCTTGGCGGAGCATTAATATCCTTTATTATCGGCACATCTGATAAATATGGAAATGTGAATTCTATCGTGTCTATTGTTTTATTATACAACTCATATAATGTCGGGATTTCAAGTTTTACTTTGTAGTCAGCTGCCAAATATATTATGAAATTGAAGTAGTCAAACCAATTCTTGTAATAATCTACCAGTGGAGTTCCATACATGTATGCTCCATTCCGATAGATTGTATAGTATGGTTTTTCAAAACTAATCTCTTTATAAACTTCACCAGTTACTTCATCTCCTACCGAATATTCTGTGTCTTTCCAAAGATAAGTGTCATAATTGTATCCTCTCATAAATTTATAAGTGCTCGTAACATTAATCCTATCGCCATAAGGAGTTGTATATCCTATTATGTACCCTCTTAAAGGGTTGTATGGCGCTGTTCCAAACCATAATTCTTTATAATCTCCAGGAATTGCATGTATTGCGTCAAATCCTTTTTCTGAATTGTATTGTTCCTCTTGTCCCATTGCATTCCAGAAGTCCTGTTGTTGATCTGTTAATTTTGGACTGGTAGGGTCATAAGACAAATAATTAATATTTACAAAGTTAAAGAAACTCCAATCTATTTGATAACCATATCCTTCTTGTGTGCCCATGAAATAATAATGTCTGTCAAGTGGTGCTGAAAAAGGCACTACTGTTGTGTATAAACTTGCGTATTGGTTTATTGATACTGCAGGCGCCATGTTTGCCTGATTGTAAAAAGATTCTGGTGTTCCGCCAGGCATTCCATAATGATATAGATAATGTGAGACTTCGTCTTCTTCAAAATAAAGTGTGTCTTCATCATTTGTGCAGTTGAATAGTATAAACCCAAAAAAGTATTGTTCTTCTGCAGTTTTATAATTGTCAAAGAATTTTCCATACTCAGTTATATCTCTATCTGTTAATTCATCACTCCAATCTATTTCATAATCGTTGTTGTCAGGCACACCATTCATTTTCAATATGACATCTGTTTCAATTTTTTCATCAGGTCTGTCTGAAATGTAGATTATTCTGTCTCCGTAAAAGCCATAATCATCTCTTGTTGATGAAGCACTTACTGTTATGTTAGGATAGTATGTTCTGGAAACAACGCTTTTGTACCACCCAAATAATCTAAGAGTCTCACCATCGAAAGATTCTGCTTTTACAGTGTAAGGTGTTGCGTCTGCAAGTGTTAGATTTAAATACACGTTTGAGCCATTAAGAATTATTTTTTTCATCAAAACATAATTAAGCTCTAAATCATTCCTGTCACCTATTGCATAAACTAGGTATGTTCCTTTTCGTCTGTAAAAGTCATAAGTGTTATTAAATCTTGTTTGATCTATTCGTTCTACCCCTCTTAGTCCATCAGTGTGTATGTAGAATAATTCTGGACTTAGAGCGTTGCCTTCAAAGTCCTGAACTGACACACTTATTCTGAATAGTCTTATTATGGATATAGGCACGTGCTGAGTTTGATTTTCTCCTTGAATTCTTACATGTCCTTCCAAGTATCCATCCACATTTGATTCTGATAAATCTACAATTAAAGTTATTGTTCTTGATTCGCCTGCAGGTATAAACAAATGATTTTGGTTAACACTTGCAAGGTCATAGTATTTGCTTTCTTCATCTTTTATTTTATCTGTGGATATAGTAAAGTTATAGTCAATATCTTTAAGATTCTTGATTGTTAAATTATAGACTAAGATGTTTTCATCAGGATTTATTTTTCCAAAACTTATGCTTTGAGAATCTGTTGAGACTTCTGCGTTATAGGATTTCATAACGTCAACTCTTCCTCCTCCTTGCGCAAACACACCCCTGTTTGGTATTTGAATAGCTGTACTCATTAAATTGGACTTTATCTCGTCAGGAGTTCGTTCTGGATATGCCTGCAGCAATAACGCTGCTGCACCTGCTATGTGCGGAGCAGCCATACTAGTTCCACTCATTGAAGTGTGCTCTCCATCCCCTAAACATTCTGATGAACTCCATACATCTTCCCATTGTGATGAACAAATTCCTACTCCTGGGGCAAGAATATCTGGTTTTATTGTGTTCCAGTTTGTTGGCCCTCTTGAGCTGAAGCTCGCCACACTATCAAGTGATGTTGATGCACCA
>JAHJDK010000204.1 GCA_018812505.1 Nanobdellota archaeon
AATCTTGATGAAGATTATGACTTTGAAGTCTTAGTTTATCTTTATGACATAGATAAAGAAAAAGAAATAGACCATCAAAAAGAAAAGACTGATATAAACAGTGGAAGAAAAGATGATTTAGAATTCACATTTAGAGTCCCAGAAAATGCATATGACAACCCACATGCAATATACGTAAGAGTAATTGATGATAAAAATAACTATTGCAATCAGGGTTATGTAAAAATAGATGTTGAAAGACTTGAAAATGACATTCAAATAAAAGAACTGAATCTTGAACCACTTGATTCATGCAATCATTCCTTTATAATAAACACACTATTAAAAAATGAAGGAACTAAAAAGTATAAAGATATAAAATTAACAATTGAAAATAGAGAACTTGGAATATCACAAGAAACAGAGAACCTAGAATTAAATAAATATGACAAAGGAAACAGTGAACTTAGTGAAGGAATAAACATTGAAATTCCAAAAGATGCAAAGCAAATGACATATAAATTCAAAGCAGTAATAACCTATGACAATGATGACTCAAGAACAACAAATTATATTGATGTTATTGTAAATAATGAATGCAAACAAGAGCAAAATACTCAAAACCAGCCAAATATCATAACTCTTAACAGCAACCCTAATCAAAACATAAACCAAAACAATCAGATTATACTAAACCAAGATACAAATCAAAAAAACACAGGCCTTTTTGCACTAATCAAAGCATTTTTTTATAATTTGACTGCTTCAGGAAAAAATTAATCCACCTAAAATCATTATAAAATCAAACTATCTAAAATATTTTTAATAGCTATCTTTTAATGAATAATTAAATGAACAAGGTTCAAGACAATGTGAAACTACTTTTCTACCAGTCCAATTTGTAAATCCAAGATTAACATCTTTAATCTCAATCTGAGAAGGAACATTTGTATATTGATCAAGTCTAATACTAAATTCATAAGTTCCAATGTCAATAAAACCCAAAGAAGATTCATTTTCAGAATAATTTACAGGGAGAAAAAAAGTATAATTCCGATATCCTTTAAAAACATACCTCTCATCTAGAGTTGAAAGGACTTGACCATCCCAATAAAAAGCAGCTAAACCTTCAGAACCATTTTGACTAGTAAAATCAATATTTAAATTAATAAAATTAACAGGATTTTTAGTGATTACCAAAGAGGAAATCCATACAGCACTTAAATTACCAGGACCTTTTCCTAATGTAGTTAATGTATTGTCATTATAACCCTCGCTTATTGCAGAATTTTCAGTAAGATTCAAAGGATATAGAACATTTTTTATCTCTTCTTGTCCATATACTTGTGAATAATTTTCTATTGATTCAGTATAACCTGTCTGAATATTTTTAATTTGAATCTTAGATTTTTCCTCTCCCAAAGGAATAACCCTAACAGACATAAGATAGTTTCCAGGTTCATAATTCTTCCCAAGATATAAATAATTTGTAGTCTGAGATCCGCTTCTTCCAATATTAAAAGAATTTGCCTCATAAATTACTTTATCATCAAAAAAAACTGTTAAAAGACCATCACCATAAATACTTTCATTTTTAAAAAATGAATACTCAAACCTTATTAGATTGGTTATATTATCCACAGGAACATTAAGATTGAACCAGACAGTTCTAGATAAATTAAGAGAAAAGCTATCACCACTTTTATATTTCAAACAATATTTTTTATAATCCTCGCTCATTATTTTATCACAAAACTCTGGTCTAAGAATTGAGTAAGATAAAGAAAGATAACAATTATCTTTATATGGTTGATATTTAATCTTATCACAAATTTTAACATCTTTTTTATCAATCGACAAAGACACTTTAGACATGGTCTCGTTTATTTTAGACAATGATAATTTTTCACTAGTCTCTTTATTTGAAGTTAGATAAAAAAAGATTATAGAAGAAATAATTAAACCAAAAACTATAATTGTAACACCAAATAAAATAATATATTTAATCTTATTATCAAAAACTCTTGA
>JAHJDK010000205.1 GCA_018812505.1 Nanobdellota archaeon
CAGAAAACAATAATTAACTATGCAAGCTGACCACTAGACGCTCGGTGGTTGAGTCTCAAAGACGAAACCCCGAGTAGTTCACTTTCTTCTAGTTTCTTTTTTTAATCGAAGTTATGTTTCGAAACATTTATATATTACATATGTCAGGTAATAGGTATACAGAAACTTTACATATGTAATTTTTTGACAGTAAATATGTCTGAAAGAATACAAATGTAATACATATAAACTACAAATATCATACAGAGACTATGCAGAAACCGAATAAAGACGTAGAAATTGTTAATGTTAGATTACCAAAAGAAATTGTTTCTATATTAGATTCCCTTATTAAAAAAAATATATTCACATCTAGATCAGATGCTATAAGAGAGTTTTCCCGAGAATACGTGATAGACAACAGAATAACACGTTCTGGAAATCAACAACCTAGATAGACAGAACATATAGAGTAAACAATAACAACAGAAACATTTAGAAAACAACGATGACAGACGTAGTGGTTAGCATTAGGATGCCTTCTTCTCTAGTTTCAGAACTAAAAACTCTGGCTGATTATAATCACTATAAAGATCTTTCTGAAGAAATAAGGTCTGTTGTCAGAACTAAGTGTTTACAATATGCTCAACCATACGCTTCTGAACTCCAAAAATTAAGAGAAGAATTATCACAACAACTGACAATAAACAAAGAACGAGAAAGAAAATCACAGTTAGTCGAAGACCTAAAAAAGTTAGTTAACGAGCTACAAAATGAAAAATAAAACTACACTAGGAATATTTGTATGTTTACTATTAATGCTTACAATTAGTGTTAGTGCTTCTATATCAAGTGTGCAGCCAGAAGATGATAGCTGGTTCAGTAATAATAACTTAAATTTTTCATTCTCTCTAACCAATTACACAAATACTACTTGTTCTCTAATAGTAGATGGTGTTGTTGAACAAAGTAGTTCAGCAAGTGCTAGCGATAATTTTGTAGAAACAATTCCAGAAGGAGAACACACTTGGAATATTAACTGCACAAATAACATTGCAAGTGAGGAAAGAACTTTATATGTAGATTTAAATGCACCAACAATCCAGTTAGGAAGCCCTTTAGATGAATCTGAACATGAAGAATTAGATAGTTTGACTTTCACAGTGATTGACAATCTTGCAGAGAATGTTGAATGCAATGTAAATGTTAATGGAAACAAGCAAACAGTGACTGTGCAAAATTCTACAGAAGAAAACTTTTCTATAACATCAATAACTGGAACGAATTATTGGAATATTACCTGTTCAGATGAAGCAGAAAATACTATCTTTAGCAGTACAAGAACTTTTGAGATTGAAGAGGAAGAGACATATCCATTCACAGTAATCCTAGAGAAGTCAAGCTATAACATAGGACAATCAGTATTAATGCAAATTACTGCTGTGAATGATTCGAATGTCACAGTAGAAATATGTCCAAACGAACAAGGATTTGTTTTATGCTATAATGTTTTAAGGTATAATTCTAATAATTATCCAGAAATAGAAGTTTTGCCTTACACAGATAAAGTTGGAAATTATATTTTAGAAGGAAGAATGCAGTATGGCAATATTTCAAAAACTTACACAACAAACTTTTCCATAAGAAACAATATACAAATAGACGTTGATGGAGACACATCAATAGCAGAAGGTGAAACCACTGAGATAAAAATAGCTGTTTCAGGAGGTATAACGCCATATACTTATAATTGGATTTTAGATGGAGGAGGAACCAGCGCTAAAAAAGACCAAAATTTCACGTATGATAAACCTGACGAGTACACAAATATACTAAAAGTAACTGATGCAGCTGGAAACACAAGAAATGCGACAGTAAATATTAATGTTAAGGAATTATATAAATTAGTAATTACAGTAAAGGATTCATCTACAAATAAAGTTGTATCAAACGCTAACTTAGAGATAAGTGGAACTGAGAAGAAAACTAACAGTCAAGGAGTAGTCACTTATTATTTAACAAAAGGAAATTATAAAATATATGTTAGTCATACAGATTTTGAATTCTACGTTGAAGATGATTACAGACTAAAAGAGAATACAACTTTAACTTTAGAACTTTCAAAAGCAGATAATACAAAGCCATCAATAACAGTTATATCTCCAGTAGATGGAGATGAAATCTCAAACAAAAATTTGAGTATAATTTTTAGAGTTAGTGACGAATCAAACAAGGTAACCTGTGACTTGTATACTGCAGAACAAGGAGATAACTGGTTTACAAAGA